>CASEVP010000098.1 GCA_949291345.1 uncultured Ruminococcus sp. | reverse complement strand
GATGAAGCAGTAAAAAAATACACCTTAAAATTTGATGGAAATTTGCCAGAGTATTATGAAGTTCCAAGGGATGTAATTAATGATGCCATGACAGAGGCAGATCCGGAATTTGTAGAAGCAATGCTCAACGCAATTGAAAATGTAAGGGATTTTCATGAGCGTCAGGTGCAGCAAAGTTTTGTTAACGCACTGCCGAACGGCGTGATTTTGGGACAGCGTGTACGAGGGCTGGAACGTGTTGGATTGTACGTACCGGGGGGGACAGCAGCATATCCGTCCAGCGTGATCATGAATGCTGTGCCAGCAAAGATTGCTGGAGTAAAAGAACTGATCATGGTAACCCCCCCCTGTAAGGATGGCAAACCAAATCCGGATATTTTGATTGCGGCAGGACTTTGCGGTGTAGATCGGATATTTTTATCTGGCGGTGCTCAGGCAATTGCAGCGCTGGCATACGGCACAGAAGAAATTCCAAAGGTAGACAAAATTGTTGGACCTGGAAATATTTATGTTGCTACAGCAAAAAAACTTTTATATGGTGTAGTAGATATTGATATGATTGCAGGTCCCAGTGAGATTTTAGTTATGGCAGATGACACAGCAAATCCGAAATACGTAGCTGCAGATTTGATGAGTCAGGCAGAACATGATGTTCTGGCATCAGCCATTCTAGTAACAACCAGCAGAACATTGGCAGATAAGGTGCAGGATGAAATAAATCGACAATCTGCTGCCTTATCCAGAAAAGAAATCATAACCCAATCCCTAAATGAATACGGTGCAATTTTGCTTTGTGACAGCCGGGAAGAAGCGATAAAATTGGCAAATATGGCAGCACCGGAGCATTTAGAAGTACTAATGGAAAATCCAATGGAATTGCTTGGTGCATTGAATAATGCGGGATCGGTATTTTTAGGGCAATATGCCTCGGAACCTCTGGGGGATTACTTTGCCGGTCCTAACCATGTGCTTCCTACCAGTGGAACTGCCAGATTTTTTTCTCCCCTCGGTGTACAAAGTTTTACAAAACGTTCCAGTTACACATATTACACAAAAGATGCATTGAAAGCAGCAAAGGATGACATTGTACTGATTGCCAATAAAGAAGGATTAACCGCACATGCTAATGCAATTCTAGTTCGGTTTGAAGATGAGGAAAAATAAACTTTGATTATTGTGAAAACAGCATGTTATCGACAAGCAAAATAAATAAGGGGAATTTTGGACATAAATAAGAAATAACGGCAGTTTACAACTATGACAAATGAATGCATTTCACTGACCAATTTTAGTATAGTATGATACACATTCATGTCATGAATAACTGTTATTAATTATTTTTGATTTAAATTTGGCTATGCTGAGGAAATAATTTCACTGCTTGTGCAGATTGTAAATCAATAGTGACAAGATGACTGCACAAAGCAAATAACTTAGAGGAGGCACTGTCATAATGCGTGAATCGCAAATTTCGAGAACAACAAAAGAAACAGATATTCGAGTTAAATTGAAATTGGATGGTCAAGGAGCTGCAACAATTCACACCGGCATTGGCTTTTTTGACCATATGTTGACAGCATTGTCTGTACACAGTGGAATCAGCATGGGAGTTCAAGTAAATGGTGATCTCTATGTGGATGGGCATCACACCGTAGAAGATACGGGTATTGTACTTGGCAATGCACTAAGCGAGGCATTGGAAGATAAATCAGGTATCGCACGTTATGGAAGCGCTTATATTCCAATGGATGAAGCACTGGCATTTTGTAGTCTGGACATCAGTAACCGCCCGTTTTTGGTATTTCAGGGAGAATTTACAAATGCCATGATCGGACAATATGAAACTTGTTTGACAGAAGAATTTTTTCGGGCATTTGCATTTCAAGCTGGAATTACCATGCATATTCATATGATGTATGGAACAAATGATCATCATAAATGTGAAGCAGCATTCAAAGCAGTAGCCCATGCGTTAAAGATGGCAATTGTGCCGCTAAAGGATGGAAAAACATTGTCAACGAAAGGAGTACTGTAAATGATTGCAATTATTGATTACGGTGCAGGAAATATTTTCAGTGTAAAAAATGCATTGGATTATTTAGGGCTTCCAGGAAAACTAACCGCTAACCCAGAAGAAATCCGGAAAGCAGATGCAATCATTTTGCCAGGTGTAGGAGCATTTCCCAAAGCCATGCAGATGCTACAGGAGCGTGGATTGGTGGAAGTGATTCAAAATGAATCTCATAAAAAACCATTTTTGGGAATTTGCTTGGGTATGCAATTAATCTTTGAAAAGGGTTATGAATTTGAAGAATGTGATGGATTAGGATTGGTACCTGGTAGCGTAAAAAAAATTGTTGCACCAGGTATGGTGATCCCACATATGGGATGGAATAAGTTAGAAATACAATTTGACTGTCCATTACTTCAAAATTTGCCGGAGGAAGCATATGTATATTTTGTACATTCCTATCAGGCATATACGCCGGATGCATATCTTGCTGCATATGTAGAATACAGCGATGCCAAAATTCCGGCAATGGTATATGACGGAAAAACTGTTTATGGTGCCCAGTTCCATCCGGAAAAAAGTGGTGAAACGGGACTGCAGATTCTGCGAAATTTTGGAGGTCTGATCGAATGATTATATTACCTGCAATTGATATCAAAGACGGCAATTGTGTTCGCTTGTTCAAAGGCGATTTTTCCACGGTAGAAAAAGTGGCTTCGAATTATATGGAAACGGCGAAAGAGTTTGAATTGGCGGGTGCATCGTGGATTCATATGGTTGATTTGGATGGTGCCAAAGAAGGCAGACCGGTTAATCGCAAAATCTATGAGGATGTGGCAGCAAATACCCATTTAAATGTAGAAGTCGGTGGTGGTATACGAAATCTGGAAACCATTGCTGAATATCTGAAATCTGGTGTAAAACGTGTTATTTTAGGATCGGCTGCACTAAAGAATCCAAAGCTAGTAAAAGATGCGGTTGTAAAATTTGGAAGTGATCATATTGCTGTTGGTATCGACTCAAAAAATGGCATGGTTGCTACGGATGGCTGGTTGATGCAATCAAATGTTGATGAATTGACCCTAATAAAAGAAATGATTAAGATCGGCATACGTTATTTTATTGTTACAGACATATCCAAAGACGGGACATTGTCCGGAGTGAATATTAATCAGTTGAAAGGTTTGTTTGAAGCAACCGATGGAAAATGTAATATTATTGCTAGCGGCGGTGTGCATACGATAGAGGATATTCAGAAATGTAAAGAGCTCGGCTTGTACGGAACAATTTGTGGTAAGTCACTTTATAAAGGGACATTGGATTTGCATAAAGCAATTTTGTTAGCGGAAGGAGTAAATTGAAATGCTGGCAAAAAGAATTATTCCCTGTTTGGATGTGCGAAATGGCAAAGTGGTCAAAGGCGTAAATTTTGATGGAATAAAGGATGTTGGAAACCCAGTCGAATGCGCATATGAATATAATCTTCAGGGTGCTGATGAAATTGTTTTCTATGATATTACAGCATCTTATGAAGGAAGAGGCGTGATGCTGGATGTGGTAAGGGAAACAGCAAAAAAAGTATTTGTTCCGTTGACTGTGGGCGGTGGTATTAAGACTGTAGAGGATATTCGAGAGACACTGCGTGCTGGTGCAGATAAAGTTTCCGTCAATTCTCAGGCAGTACAGAATCCTCAATTGATCAAGGAAGGTGCGGATATTTTTGGCTGTCAATGCATTTGCGTTGGTGTTGATGCCAAGAAAATTGGTGAAAATCAATGGACAGTCTACATTAATGGTGGAAGAGTGGATATGCACTTAGATTTAATTGACTGGGTAAAACAATGTGAACAATTGGGAGCAGGCGAAATCTGCCTTAATTCTATCGATACGGATGGTGTACGGGGTGGTTTTGATTTGCCAATGCTGAAATCAGTTTGCAACGCGGTACAAATTCCAGTTATTGCAAGTGGAGGTGCCGGAAAATTGTCAGATTTTGCAGAGGCATTTTTAGAAACAGGTTGTTCTGCAGCATTAGCTGCTTCATTATTTCATTACCGTGAACTAACTGTACAGCAAGTTAAAGCGGATTGTCGGGCGAAAGGCATTCCTATGAGATAAAAAAGAAAAATTCAATGTTTCTATTATATCTGGTAATGTTCGCCTTATTCTTATACTTATTCTATTTTTAGAATGAACGTTGAGATATCATACATTAATGAAGATCCATAAATGAATTGGATACCGTAACGATTATAAATAAACATGGAAATCTGTACAATAATTTTGTGGACAGCTTTGTATCAAGTTTTGTATCGTATTGCTTATAGCATTTGCAGTTTTCCCTGTCAGTTATGTTCTTTCTAGAAAAGAAAATCTTACTATCTTTTAATCGCAATATTCGGATACAAAAGATTGCCTATAATGACAATTTCATTGGTATAATACAAGAAATAATTTCAATCTAAATTGAAAAGCAAGGGAGGGAAAACAAATGATCACAATTGACATCAATCATTTGGAAAAGTACTTTGTTAAAAGTGAACTTATTCCGGCAATCGCTTTTGATGTGGATACGAAAACGGTATTAATGCTTGCTTACATGAATGAAGAAAGCTTACGTAAAACACTAAAGACGGGTTATACTTGGTATTGGAGTCGGTCTCGTCGGGAACTTTGGAATAAAGGTGCTACCAGCGGACACTTGCAAAAGGTAGTATCAATTTATAGTGATTGTGATAATGATACATTACTTATAAATGTAAAGCAGAATGGTGTAGCATGCCATACAGGATCATATAGTTGTTTTTTTAATGAAATATATAGAGAGGAAATAGAAAAATGAATGCATTACAGGAATTATACGAAGTAGTCATGAGCCGCAAGAAATTGTACGAAAGCGGAAAAGTAGATGTGGAATCTCAGAAATCCTATACATGTTATTTATTTTCCAAAGGTGTGGATAAAATTTTAAAAAAATGTGGTGAAGAATGCTCAGAAACCATTATTGCTGCAAAGAATAATGATAACGAAGAATTGAAGAATGAAATTGCAGATTTAATGTATCATTTAATGGTATTGTGCGCACAGCAGGGTCTTCCGTGGTTGGAAGTAGAAAAGGTATTGGAAGAAAGAAGCCAAAAGATTGGTAACTTGAAGTCTTTTAAGAATGTGGATCATAACTCCTAATTGAAGAAATTTGTAGAAAAAAGACTGTTCTTTTTTTGCCGAAGTAGTCACAAAAGGGTGTACCACTGAATAAACTATAGAGAAGCACTTATCAGAAAACTGGTAGGGGCAAAATAGATTTATGAGGAGGTTATCCTATGAGTAAGTTTCATCCCATACCGGAACAATGTGCGGAAACAATACCGATCAAGGTCAACCGGATATTTGATAGTTGTAGCGATCGTGACTGCTTTTCGAACATTCAGATCCTGATGGATGGAGGAACATTGCCGGCAAATATCACTATGGTAAAATGCCGTTGTGTGCGAGTGTCAAATATTTGTATGAATATTGAACCTGTTCCTTTTAACCGCGGGTTTTATGCAATAGATATCACGTATACGTTTCGTGTTGAACTTATGGCATATGAACGTACTTGTAGCAGTCCAACGTTATTAACTGGAACAGCATACGCAAGTAAAAACGTGATATTGTATGGTGGCGAAAGCAATACAAAAACATTTTTCAGTAATGGAGAGCAGATTGGGGACACAAATGAATGCTGTGAGACAATCAATTTGCCGACGGCAGCAGTACAAGTGGTCGAACCCATCGCATTAGAGGCACGAATTGCATCAGTATGTGCCTCAGATGGTGTGACGCCAATTCCAACAGTGGTTATGACGTTTGGTTTATTCTCTGTAGTTGAGCTGTTCCGACCGGTTACAATTTTGGTTCCAACGTACGAATACACGATTCCCACTAAAGAATGTCATATGGATACAGAATCGCCTTGTGCTGTGTTTGATAAGATTCGTTTTCCTGCAGAAGAGTTTTCTCCCGGATCTATGCCAATCGTACAAAAGGATGAAACCTGTGGCTGTGCAGAAAAAATAGATGTATCAGGGAATGCTACATTGGAATAACGTATCAAAATGACGGGCGGCAATATGTCGTCCGTTTGTTTTTTATTCGGAGGTTTTGCCGATGCGGAAACAAGTTTATGCAAAACGAAAACAGGTTGCCCGGTCGTCGGTCATTTTTTTGTTGATCGTTAGTCTTTTAATTTATATGTGTGTGAAAGTGGATAAAGCCATACGTCCCGACTTATGTGCATTATGTGTGGCGGAAACACAACATTTTGCTGCAAATGTAATGGCACAAAGCGTGGAAGATGTGTTAGAACAACAACCCGTTCAATATGAAGATCTTGCAGTATTGCAGCGAGATGCAAATGGTAATGTAACTTCGGTAGAAACTAGAACAGAAAAGGTTAATCAGCTACAGTCTGCACTATTGCGAGAAATACAACAAAATTTAAAAGATTGTCGAGACGTGGAATTGCGGGTGTCACTTGGAACGGCAACTGGTATATGGTTATTTGCAGGGAAGGGTCCCTATGTCAAAGTACGACTCATGCCAATAGGTAGTGCAAACGTGAAATTGATTAGCAAGCTGGAGTCTGCAGGAGTCAATCAAACATGTCATACCATTCAAGCAAAAGTCACAGCAAACATTCAGGCAGCAATACCGTTTTCCCAGACAACAGCTGAAATTGAATATGATTATCTTTTGACTGAAACAGTAATTGTAGGAAATGTTCCAGAATTTTATTTTGAATACGGAAGTGAACAAGCAAAAAAATAACGAAAAAAGTTTTAACCATAAAAACATGAAAAATTTGTAAAAAGTCTAGTATATAGAAAGAAAATGTGATATAATAAAAATATGTGTTGATAAAAATAAAATGGGAAGATAAGGAGTATGCAGACAACATGGACGAAAAGTTAGCACAAGATCGAATAAAAAAACTGCGTCAAGAGATAGAGCAGTATAATCGAGAATATTACGAACAGGATAATCCTACAGTAACAGACTACACCTATGATATGTTGATGCGGGAACTGGAACAACTGGAATCTGCATTTCCAAAGTTTGCAAAAGAGGATTCTCCTACAAAATATGTCGGAGGGGCGCCGTCCCGGACATTTGAAAAAGTACCACATACTGTGCAAATGATGAGTTTGCAAGATGTGTTTTCTTATGAAGAGATGGATGCTTTTGTCAAACGATGTCAAGAGAAATTACATGAACCAACATTTGTGGTAGAACCCAAGATAGATGGATTAAGCGTATCATTGGAATACAAGAATGGTATTTTTGTGCGAGGGTCTACACGAGGAGATGGATTTGTAGGGGAAGATGTAACAGAAAATTTAAAAACAATTCGTAATATTCCACTAAAACTGCAAAACGCACCTGCTTTTTTGGAAGTGCGTGGTGAAGTGTATATGCCCCATAATAGTTTTGCTTCGCTTGTAAAGCAACAGGAACAAAATGGTGAAACACCGGCAAAAAATCCTAGGAATGCTGCTGCAGGTTCCCTGCGGCAGAAAAATGCAGCAGTGACAGCACAGAGAAATCTTGATATTTGGATATTCAACGTACAGCAGATTGAAGGAAAGAGATTAGATTCACATACGCAGTCACTAGAATATCTGCAATCTCTGGGGTTCCCAACCGTCATACCGCATAGCTGCACATGCATTACACCAGCACAGATTCGCGAACAAATTGAATTAATTGGAAAAAAACGTAAGAATTATACCTATGATACGGATGGTGTTGTTGTTAAAGTAAATTCTTTTGCACAACGAGAGGAAATGGGAACCACTTCCAAATTTCCGAAGTGGGCTGCGGCATTTAAGTTTCCACCAGAGGAAAAAGAAACGGTTTTGCGCAAAATATTACTAAGCGTCGGAAGAACTGGTGTTATTACACCAGTAGCTGTGTTTGATCCAATACAGCTTGCAGGAACGGAGGTTTCTAGAGCTACATTGCACAACCAGGATTTTATCTCAGAGAGAGATATACGGATAGGAGATACGATCTTAGTGCGAAAAGCAGGAGAAATCATTCCTGAAGTCCTTCGTGTTTTGGCACATGGTGATCATAGTCATCCATATATATTGCCGAATGAATGTCCAGAATGTCACACAAAGGCGGTACGTGATATGGATGAGTCAGCATTACGCTGCCCAAATCCGGACTGCCCAGCCCAGTTAATGAAACGTATGATTCATTTTGTATCAAAAGATGCAATGAACATTGAAGGTTTGGGACCGCAAATTTTGACAGCATTACAGGAACAGGGATTGTTACATTCTGTTTCAGACCTGTATCAAATTACGCAAGAACAACTTTTGGAGCTTGAACGATTTGCAAAAAAATCTGCGGAAAACTTGGTTCAAGCCATAACACAGTCAAAAGGAAATTCTCTGGATAGACTGATTTATGCACTGGGAATCCGGGGAATTGGTGTTCGTGCAGCTAAGCTTTTGTGTAAAAGATTTCCTGATATGGATAAATTATTAAATGCCACGGTAGAAGAAATACAAAATATTGACGGATTTGGTGGTGTAATGGCAGAAAATGTTGTTACATCACTGCATGATCCTCATATGCAAAAACTGATTACTCATTTGAAGGAAGCAGGCTGTAATATGACATATCAGGGTACAACAGTGGAAGATCGCCGTTTTAGTGGAATGACCTTTGTGTTGACCGGAACACTTCCAACCATGAAAAGAAGTGAAGCCAAGGAGCTGATTCTACGTTATGATGGAAAAGTAAGTGGAAGTGTTTCCAAAAACACCACATATGTGGTAGCAGGAGAGGAAGCCGGAAGTAAGCTAGATAAAGCGGTTGCACTAGGAATACCAGTGCTGAGTGAAGAAGAATTTCGTAAAAAAATCCAGGAAAGGAACGATATAGAATGAAAATTGATATTGCACACATTGCAAAATTATCCAAACTTCAGATTGAACCGGAGAAACGGGAAAAATTTGAGAAAGACATGGCTGCCATTGTTGATATGGTTGATCGACTGCCAGATGTGGAGGATGAATTAACACTGGATACCGATAATCCCATGCGATTGCGCAAGGATGAAGTGGAAACGAAAAAATTCCGTCGGGAAGAAATGCTCGCAAATGCTCCACAAGTGCAATCTGGCTGTCTGGTTGTTCCAAAAACAGTAGAATAAGAGGAGGAGAGAAAAAACATGAATCTTTTTGAGAAAAATGCAGCAGAATTGTCTGATATGCTACAAAAAAAGGAATGCAGCGCATTAGAACTGACAAAAGAAGTTTTAGCACAAATTGAAAAAAAGGAACCTGTGGTAGAAGCGTATGTAACTCGGTGCAAAGATTGCATGGAGCAAGCTGAAGCTGTAGATAATGCTCGTGCGGCCGGAGAGCAAATGCATCCGTTAGCAGGGATTCCGATTGGTATAAAAGATAATATTTCGACAAAAGGAATACGTACGACTTGTTCATCTCGAATGTTGGAAAATTATGTCCCACCATTTGACGCAACTGTAATTGAACCGATTAGAAATGCCAAAATGGTGATAATGGGTAAAATGAATATGGACGAGTTTGCGATGGGATCCTCTACAGAAACCTCATATTTCCATAAAACACATAATCCGCACAATCCAGCTTGTGTGCCTGGCGGATCTTCTGGAGGCAGTGCTGCAGCAGTTGCTGCAGGAGAAGCCATTGTAACCCTTGGTTCTGATACTGGGGGATCCATTCGTCAGCCTGCATCTTTGTGTGGTGTTGTTGGCTTAAAACCAACTTATGGCAGTGTATCCAGGTATGGATTAGTTGCATTTGCATCTTCATTAGATCAAATTGGTCCGTTCGGAAAATCAGTCAAAGATGTAGCAATGTTACAAAGCCTGATTCAGGGGCATGATAAAATGGATGCTACGTCTGCCTATCGCACATATCAAAATCTATATGCTGGTTTAAATGGAGATGTAAAGGGACTTCGGATCGGCGTACCAAATGAATATTTTGGTGATGGAATTGACACGGAAGTGAAGGAAGCCGTATATACTGCTATTCATCAGCTTGAACAAAAAGGAGCAGTTGTAAATGAAATTTCCCTTCCAAGTACAGAGTACGCAATTAATACTTACTACATTATCGCATCTGCGGAAGCATCATCAAATTTGGCAAGATTTGATGGTGTGAAATATGGCTATCGCACAGCTGAATATAAGGATCTATCAGAAATGTATGAAAAAACAAGAAGCGAGGGCTTCGGTGATGAAGTGAAGCGGAGGATTATGCTAGGAACATTTGTACTGAGTTCTGGTTTTTATGACGCATACTATAAAAAAGCAAAACTGGTACAGCGCCGTATTGGGCAGGAATTTGCAAATGCATTCCGGCAATGTGATGTAATCATTACACCGACAACGCCTTCAAAGGCATTTCGAATTGGAGAAAATATCGGAGATCCATTAAAGATGTACTATAGCGATGTTTGTACAGTAACAGTAAATATTGCAGGACTTCCAGCAGTGAGTGTTCCTTGCGGAAAATCTGCAGATGGATTGCCGCTTGGAATGCAGTTAATTGGAAATAAGTTTGCAGAGCAAACAATTTTAAATGCTGCATATGGTTATGAGCAGATAGTGGGTGGATTTCAGATAATCCCGAGCACTCTTTAATCAGGAGGAACAGGTCAATGAAAGAATATGAGATGGTTGTGGGTTTAGAAGTCCACGCTGAATTAAATACAAAATCAAAGATTTACTGTAATTGTCGCAATGCGTTTGGTTTAGAAGTCAATAGTCAAGTTTGTCCAATTTGTATGGGAATGCCAGGTGCTTTGCCAACGTTAAATGAAAAAGTTGTAGAGTATGCCATTCGAATGGGACATGCCATGCACTGTAAAATTAATGGTGTTTGCAAACAGGATCGGAAAAATTATTTTTATCCTGATTTGCCAAAAGCTTATCAAATTTCACAGGCAGAAATACCACTGTGCGGAAAAGGATATCTAGATGTAATGGTGGATGGAATGGTAAAGCGAATTGGTGTGACTAGAATTCACATTGAAGAGGATGCTGGAAAATTGCTGCATGACGAATCATTTTCCGGTTCACTCGTGGATTTAAATCGTTGTGGTGTGCCATTGATTGAAATTGTTTCGGAACCCGATATTCGCAGCAGTGCAGAAGCAAAGGCATATTTGGAAACAATCAAATCAATATTACAATATTTAAATATTTCTGACTGTAAGATGCAAGAAGGATCGATTCGTTGTGATGTCAATGTATCTGTTCGCGAAAAAGGTTCTGAAAAGTTTGGTACACGATGTGAAATGAAGAACGTAAATAGCTTTAGTGCAGCAGTTCGTGGCATTGAGTATGAAGCGAAGCGACAGATCGAAGTATTGGAAGCGGGCGGAAAAGTGGTACAGGAAACCCGTCGCTGGGATGATGCAAAAGGTATGAGTATTGTAATGCGTTCTAAAGAAGATGCACAAGACTATCGGTATTTTCCGGAGCCGGATCTTCTAACAATTGTAGTACCGGATGAAAAGATTCAGGAACTCAAAAAAAGCATTCCGGAATTGCCTAACGTAAAATTGCAGCGTTATGTATTTGACTTTGGCTTATCACAGATGGATGCAACGCTGATTGCAGAAGATATTTCTCGTTCTACATTGTTCGATGCATGTGTTGCTATTGGTACTGTGAAACCAAAGAGTGTTAGCAATTGGATATTGTCTGATATCGCAAAGTATACCAACGAAACAGGCAAAAGCATAGAAGAGACTGCACTAACGCCAGAACATCTGACAGCATTAATTGAACAGGTTGAAAAAAATGTGATTTCAAATGCTTCCGCAAAAAAGGTGTTTGCAATTATAGTAGAAGAAGATAAAGATCCAGTGGTTATCATTGAAGAAAAGGGAATGAAGCAAAATTCGGATACCGAATTTTTAGAAAAGCTTGCAATAGATGTACTGGCACAAAATGAAAAGTCAGTAAATGACTATAAAAATGGAAAGACGAATGCGCTGGGATATCTGGTAGGTCAATGTATGAAGGCCTCAAGGGGTAAAGCAAATCCGGGTATTGTTAAAGAAATAGTTACTCGAATGTTAAATGAATAAATATATTGGAAACATCTAAAAATTTAATTGTTTAGTGAAATTTTTCGATAGTGATAAATAAGAATTAGAACATATTATTGGTAATTTCAGGAAATTCCTCTATAACAAATTTTGGAAGAGAAGTCTGTAAAGTAAGTCCATCGATTCCGGATAGACAAGAGTCAGATTCTATTTCAAATTTTATCTGAAACGACCAGAGACATTGGTATTTGCGATGGCATCTGCGATTTTCCTTCAAATTCCCATATTTTGTATCCCCTAAAATAGGTGTACCAATGTGGGAAAGATGTGCTCGAATCTGGTGTGTTCTTCCCGTAATTAAATCAACTGCGAGAAGAGAATGAGAGTCATGTTTGGCAAGTACACGATATGCAGTGATAATTTTTTGAAATCCGTCTGTTTTTTCATCGCTGATCGTAACAGTGTTATGCGAACGTGATTTCTGATGCCATGCCGTCAAAACTGCCTGTGCAGGTACGGGTGTTCCCACTGTGGTGCAAAGATAAGTTTTATGAATGCGGTTTTCACGGATTAGTCGATTAATTTCACGTAATGCCGCAGCGGTTTTGGCAGCAATCACAATTCCACCGGTATTGCGATCAAGACGATTGCATAAAGCGGGAGTAAAACTTTGTTCTGTTTTGGGTTGGTATACATTAGAATCATAGAGATAGTGCAAAATACGATTGATCAACGTATCCGGTGTTTTGCGGTTATCACAATGAACTACGAGACCGACTGGCTTGCTGACAATCAGCAGCTGGTCGTTTTCAAAAACAATTTCCAATTTATTTGGTGCTTGAAGAAACTGCATTGTTTTCTTTGTGTCAGATTGGTGCTGTAAGGGGTTCGGCAAGAAATATGATTCATCTAAAAAAAGCATAACGCAATCATTGGTTTGTAATCTTTGATCCGGCATGCAACGTTTTTTGTTCACCTTAATATGTTTGGTACGGATCCATTTGTAGAATAGACTCTGGGGTAAATGGGGAAACATTTTCTTTAAAAATCGATCGAGTCGTTGACCGCTGTCATTTTCTTGAATTATGTATTGTTTCATAATAAATTCTTGTTATGCAAAGATAACAAAACTCCTTTTTAATATGATATGCTATTAGTATACCATACTATAAAAAAAAAATAAAGAGAAAAAACTGAAAAAGCGTGGTGTGCAGTATGGAAAAAGAAGATAAAGATGTAAATAAATCTTTTGATACGGACAAGCATCAAAAGAAAATGGAACAGGCAAAAGCGACACAAAATACAGCACACCCACATCATGGGCATAGGGAACGAATGCGAAATCGATTTATAAAAAGCGGATTAAATTCGTTTGAACAGCATGAGATGCTGGAACTCTTATTGTTTTATGCACTGCCTCGTGTAAATACAAATCCAATTGCTCATGAATTGATTAATCAATTCCATTCGTTGTCCGGTGTCCTGGATGCTGATATGCAAGATTTAAAACAAATCAAAGGAATCAGTGAAAATGCGGCAGTGTTTTTAAAATTGATTCCCCAGATTTCTCAACAATATCAGATAGATCGGTTGAATGAGCACCAAACGCTGGATACTGAAAAAAAGATACAGGAATTTATTCAGGCTAAATTCTGCTGTTGTACGGAAGAGCGTGTAATCTTATTATGTCTAGGAGAATATTTACAGTTAATAGATTGCAGTGAAATCTCTATCGGTACAGTAAACGGGGTAACATTCGACGTGCATCGGATTGTAGAATGTGCAATCAGAAACCATAGTAAAAAAATCATTTTGGCACATAATCATCCCCATACAGAAGCAATATTCTCCGATGCGGATCTGTTTACAACAGAAAATCTCAAAAACGTACTGGAAGGTGTACAAATCCAGCTGTTAGATCATGTTTTGATTGGAAAGCAGGGCGATTTCTCGTCTATGCGAAAATTAATGGACTGGGGCTGATAATCTCATTTTGAGATGACATGGAGGGAAAAAATGGATCATTTTGAATTGCATGCACCATTTCATCCAACAGGCGATCAGCCAGAGGCGATTGCGTCATTGGTAAAAGGTATTCGAGTAGGTCAACGAGAACAAACATTATTAGGGGTAACCGGATCTGGGAAAACTTATACAATTGCTAATGTAATTGCGCAAGTAAATAAGCCGACACTGGTATTAGCGCATAATAAAATCCTAGCGGCACAGCTTTGTTCTGAATTCCGTGAATTTTTTCCAAATAATGCTGTAGAATATTTTGTATCTTATTATGATTATTATCAGCCTGAAGCGTATATCCCAAGTACAGACAGTTATATTGAAAAAGATTCATCGATTAATGATGAAATTGACAAGATGCGCCATAGCGCTACTGCAGCATTGGCAGAACGAAAAGATGTCATCATTGTTGCTAGTGTATCGTGTATCTACTCTTTAGGAAGTCCAGAAGAATACCGTTCTATGATGGTATCCATACGGCCAGGTATGGATAAGCCACTAGATCAGTTAATTCGTGAATTAGTATCCATACAATACGAAAGAAATGATATCAATTTTACTCGCAACAAATTTCGTGTACGTGGTGATGTAATTGAGATTTACCCGGCCTCCTCTACGGATAAAGCAATACGAGTAGAATACTTTGGTGATGAAATTGATCGAATCTGCGAAATTAATGTACTCACTGGAGAAGTAACTGCAATCATGCAGCATGTTGCAATACTTCCGGCTTCTCATTATGTTGTCGGAAGCGAAAAAATGGCAAATGCAATTACTGAAATTCGCCGTGAAATGCTGGAACGTGTTGATTGGTTCACAAAAGAGCATAAGCTAATTGAGGCACAGAGAATTCAGCAGAGAACACAGTACGATATGGAAATGTTAGAGGAAATTGGATTTTGCAGTGGTATTGAAAATTATTCTCGAGTGTTGTCTGGACGTCCGCCTGGGAGTGTCCCCTACACATTACTTGATCATTTTCCTAATGACTTTCTATTGGTAGTGGATGAAAGCCATGTGACATTGCCACAAGTACGTGCTATGTATGCTGGAGATCGGGCACGTAAGAAAACATTGGTTGAATATGGATTTCGATTACCAAGTGCATTTGATAACCGTCCACTTAATTTTGACGAATTTTATGAACATGTGCATCAAGCAATTTATGTTAGTGCCACACCGGGACCGTTCGAAAAAGAACATTCAGCACAAGTTGTGGAACAAGTGATTCGTCCTACTGGACTTGTGGATCCAGAAATAATGGTTAGACCAGTTGATGGTCAGATTGAAGATCTATTATCAGAAATTCATCAGCGTACTGTGCGTAATGAACGTGTACTTGTTACTACGCTAACAAAGAAAATGGCAGAAGATCTAACGGCATATTTGGAAAGAATGGGTGTCAGTGTACGATATCTACACCATGATATTGATACTGTTGAACGAATGGAGATTATTCGCGATCTACGATTAGGTGAATTTGATGTACTAGTCGGAATCAATCTGTTGCGGGAAGGGCTGGATATACCAGAAGTCTCACTTGTTGCAATTTTGGATGCGGATAAAGAAGGTTTTTTAAGAAGTGAGACATCTATGATACAGACTATTGGACGTGCTGCGAGAAATGCACATGGGCAGGTCATCATGTATGCGGATGAAATTACCGGGTCGATGGAACGTGCCATTACAGAGACAGAACGCCGTCGGGCAAAGCAGATGGCATATAATGAAGCACATGGAATTGTACCAAAAACGATTCAGAAAGATGTGCGTGCTGTAATTGAAATCACAACCAAAACAGAAGTAGAAAAAAAGACCTCCGGCAAAAAATTGCGAGGGAAAGAAAAACAAGATCTTATTGTACAATTAAAGGCACAAATGAAAGAAGCTGCAAAATTGTTGGAGTTTGAACATGCAGCATATTTACGAGATAAAATCAAAGAACTGGAGGAAGAGTAACCCATGCTGGATAAGATTATCGTACGTGGAGCAAGGGCAAATAATCTGAATAATATTGATGTGGAATTGCCTCGTGATAAACTGGTGGTCATGACAGGATTATCTGGTTCCGGGAAATCCTCTCTGGCATTTGATACGATTTTTGCCGATGGACAGCGACGATATATGGAGAGCCTTTCATCCTATGCAAGACAATTCTTAGGGCAAATGGAGAAACCTGATGTAGATAGTATTGAAGGGTTATCTCCGGCAATTTCAATAGACCAGAAAACGACATCTAAAAATCCTCGTTCCACAGTAGGCACGGTTACAGAGATCTATGATTATTTGCGATTACTGTATGCCAGAATCGGAATTCCACATTGTCCCGTGTGCGGACGTGAAATTAAACAGCAGACAGTGGATGAAATTGTCGACAAGATTATATCCTTAAAAGAAGGAACAAGAATTCAGCTTTTGGCGCCGATTGTCCGTGGTAAAAAGGGACAACATATAAAAGTGTTAGAAAATGCCAAAAAATCAGGTTTTGTACGTGTACGTGTTGATGGAAATCAATATGACTTGTCAGAACAAATCACACTTGATAAAAATAAAAAACATACGATTGAGATTATTGTGGATCGTTTAGTAGTCAAATCTTCTATTCGAACTAGATTAACTGATAGTCTGGAAACTGTATTGTCTTTGACAGGAGGATTAGCTGCGGTTGATGTAATCGGCGGAGAAGAACTTCTCTTTTCTCAAAGCTATGCATGTCCTGAGCACGGCGTTTCCGTAGAGGAATTGACACCACGTATGTTTTCTTTCAACAATCCGTATGGAGCATGTCCAAATTGTACTGGGCTGGGAGTATTTCAGGAAATTGATCCTATGTTGGTTGTGCCAAATCGAGATCTTAGTATTCGTCAGGGCGCAATAAAAGCATCAGGGTGGAGTAACATTAACGATGAGAATTCTATTGCATTTATGTATTACTCAGCAATTTCCGAACAATACGGGGTATCTTTGGATGTTCCAGTAAAAGAACTGACAAAAGAACAGTTGAATTTGTTCCTCTATGGTACAAATGGTGAGGAATTATTTCTGCACCGCACAACAGCAAATGGAAAAAAAGAAGGATACCGTGGACCTTTTGAAGGTGTGATTCCAAACTTGCAACGACGATTTCGAGATGGTGGAGAATGGGCAAAAGATGAAATCAGTGCAGTGATGAGTGATGTTTCTTGCCCAGTATGTCATGGAAAACGTCTGAAACCTGAGGTATTGGCAGTAACTGTAGGCGGAAAAAACATTATACAACTGACTGAACTTTCTGTTGTAGAGGTACTGTCATTTTTTGATCAGTTGAAATTAACAGACCGAGAGCATTTTATTGCAGAGCGGATCATTAAGGAAATCAAAGAGCGACTCGGTTTTTTACAAAATGTTGGGTTAGAATATCTGACACTGTCCCGCAATGCCGGTACATTGTCTGGCGGCGAAAGTCAGAGAATTCGACTCGCCACACAAATTGGATCATATTTGATGGGCGTACTTTATATTTTGGATGAACCAAGTATTGGGCTGCATCAAAGAGATAATGATAAACTCATTGCAACTTTAAAACGATTGCGTGATCTTGGAAACACTTTGATTGTTGTGGAGCATGATGATGATACCATACTTGCGGCAGACTATGTTGTAGATATCGGACCCGGTGCCGGAATTCATGGCGGTAATGTTGTATATTCCGGTGATGTAAAGGGCCTCCTTGCTTGTGAAAAATCAATTACCGGTCAGTATTTAAGCGGTAAACGGAAAATCCCGCTTCCAGAAACAAGACGTCACGGTAATGGAAACTATCTAACGATCTACGGTGCGAGAGAGCATAATTTAAAAAATATTGATGTTTCTATTCCACTAGGTGCATTTACCTGCGTAACTGGCGTGTCCGGTTCGGGAAAATCTTCATTAGTTAATGGAATTTTGCATAAATATTTAGCTGCTAAGCTAAATCGTGCAAAAACCCGATATGGTGAATTTAATCGTATAGATGGCATGGAAAATCTAGACAAAGTCATTGATATTGATCAATCACCAATAGGCAGGACACCACGCTCCAATCCTGCCACATATACAGGAGTGTTTACAGATATTCGAGAGTTATTTGCCAAAACAAACGATGCAAAAGCAAAAGGTTATACAGCTGGACGATTTTCTTTTAATGTTAAAGGAGGTCGATGCGAAGCGTGTCAAGGAGACGGGATTTTACGTATTGAGATGCATTTTTTGCCGGATGTGTATGTACCGTGTGAGGTATGTAAAGGAAAGCGCTATAATCGAGAAACACTGGCAGTTAAATATCGGGATAAATCGATATATGATGTGTTGGAAATGACAGTGGATGAAGGCGTGACATTATTTGAGAATCATCCCAAAATTGTACGAAAGTTAAAAATGCTGCAAGAAGTCGGGCTTGGATATTTAAAAATCGGGCAGCCGGCTACAACGCTGTCCGGAGGAGAAGCACAGCGAGTAAAATTATCTGCGGAACTTTCCAAAAGACCTACTGGAAAAACAATTTATATTTTAGATGAACCCACCACTGGTCTGCATACGGCAGATGTGCATAAATTAATACAAGTTCTCCAACGCCTAACGGATACAGGGAATACTGTGGTTGTGATTGAGCATAATTTAAATGTAATCAAAGTGGCCGATTGGATTATTGATCTAGGACCGGAAGGTGGAGATAAAGGTGGAACACTGGTTGTAAGTGGAACGCCAGAAGAAGTTGCAGCATGTAAAGCATCATATACAGGACAATATTTAAAATCCTATCTGGAGCAAAAAACGGATGAAACTGGTATAAACAAATAAGTGAGAAGCATACTATCTGTTTAAATATAGATTTTTCGAAAAAAAGTTTTGGAAATGCTTGCAAAAAAATGCGAAATAGTGTATAATAATTTTGTGTGAGAGAAATAGTGGCTTTTCAACATGAAGTAACCGGCTCTCAAAAAATGTTAATTTTTCTATCTTAGAAAGGATGTCAATACTATGGCAGGGTTAAACAAAGTAACTGTAGACGACATTAATGTAAAGGGAAAGCGTGTATTGGTACGTGTGGATTTCAATGTACCAATGAAGGACGGCGTTATTACTAATGACAATCGTATTCAAGCAGCTTTGCCGACAATTCAGAAATTGGTTGCAGATGGTGGAAAAGTGATTCTTTGTTCTCACTTAGGCAAGCCGAAAAATGGTCCTGAAGAAAAATTCTCTTTGAAAGCGGCAGCGGAAAGGTTAAAGGAATTGGTGGACACCAAGGTGACATTTGTTCCTTCCAATGATGTTGTAGATGATACAGTAAAAGCAGCAGTAAATGCAATGCAAGATGGTGAGATTATCGTTCTTGAGAATACACGTTTCCGTAAGGAAGAAACAAAAAACATTGAATCGTTCAGCAAAGATTTGGCATCTATAGCAGATGTATTTGTAATGGATGCATTTGGCAGTGCACACAGAGCACATTGTTCTACTGTTGGTGTTACCGAATACGTTAAGGAAACTGCAGTAGGTTATTTAATGCAGAAAGAAATTCAGTTTCTGGGAAATGCCGTAGAAGATCCAGTACGTCCGTTTGTAGCAATTTTAGGTGGTGCAAAGGTTGCGGACAAATTAAATGTCATTTCTAATTTGTTGGATAAATGTGATACTCTAATTATTGGCGGAGGAATGGCATACACCTTCTTGAAAGCAGAAGGATATGAAGTAGGCACATCATTGGTGGATGATACTAAGATAGATTATTGTAAGGAAATGCTGGAAAAGGCAAAGAAAAACGGAAAGACTCTGCTTTTGCCTGTAGACACTGTAACAGCAGACGCGTTCCCGGATCCAATTGATGCGGAAATTACGGTAACAACTTATGATTCACACCAAATTCCAGCTGATAAGATGGGATTGGATATTGGTGAAAAGACACAAACATTATTTGCAAATGCAGTTAAAAATGCAAAAACGGTTGTGTGGAATGGACCAATGGGTGTATTTGAAAATCCAATTCTAAAGAATGGTACAGTAGCAGTAGCACAAGCGCTGGCAGATACAGATGCAACGACTATTATTGGTGGTGGGGATTCTGCTGCAGCAGTTATGCAGTTAGGCTTTGCTGATAAGATGACCCATATTTCTACAGGCGGTGGCGCATCGTTGGAATATCTCGAGGGTAAAGTTCTACCTGGTGTTGCAGCAATTGCAGATAAAAACTAATGATTTTATACAAACGGGAGTATGCTGAAAAACGGTATGCCTCCGTTTGTGTTGTACAATAAAGGAAGTGTCAGGGTATGAAAACTGAATTTCAAAAAAATTTCTCTATTAGTGACAACGACCAAAGAGGAATATAAGTCCTTTGTAGATAAGCCCTCGCCTTACGTAATTAAAGAAAATGAAGTTCAATTATTGGGTATGCCGAGATATGATAGGCTCCTAGAATTGAATCACCCACAAAATGTTATTCTTGTGGCTCCTACGTGGAGAAAGTATCTCCATGAAACATCTTCAATTTCTGACATAAAATCAAGTAAATATATAAGGGCGTGGCAATCATTTTTAGGTAGTGAAAGTTTAAAACGAATATGCCAAAGCTATAACTATCAACTTATTTTTTACCCTCATCAACATATATTAAATTTTTTGTCCCTGTTTAAGTTACCTAGCAATGTTCAGATTTATACGTCAGCAGGAGGTATACAGCAGTTAATAGGGAGAGCTAGTTTATTGGTTACAGATTATTCTAGTTTAGCTTTTGAAATGGGATTTTTAAATAAACCTGTTGTTTATTACCAGTTTGACAGGGATGATGTGTTTAATTTGCATAAGCATACCTATTCAAAAGGATATTTTTCGTACGAGAATGATGGCTTTGGGGAGGTGACGTATACAG
>CASEVP010000097.1 GCA_949291345.1 uncultured Ruminococcus sp. | reverse complement strand
AGATAATATGCAACAGGGCTACCTAATCCACCTGCTCCAATGATAAGTACTTTACTATTCTTTAATTTCCTTTGTCCGATTTCCCCAATTTCTGAAATCATTAATTGCCTAGAATATCGTTCTAAATCCTGCACTTTCACAAATTTCCTCCAAATTATAAATTATGTTGTTGTTGTATAGGATCTAGTGAGATCCTTAATTACTTCTCCTCCAATTATCAGACCTTCGACTGATGGGACAAAAGAAATACTACCTGGAATATGCTTATTATTTTCTGTAAGTATTGCATCTTTTTTTAAGGTAATTGGTTTTTCTTTGGAAAAAACCACTTTAACATGGTTAATTCCGCGTTTTTTTAATTCACGTCGTACTACTCTTGCCAACGGACAAACAGAGGTTTGAGTAATATCTGCAACTTCAAAAGCTGTTGGATCTAACTTATTACCAGCACCCATAGCACTAATAATAGAAATATTCGATTTTTTAGCTTTTGAAATAATATCAATTTTTGCAGATATGGTATCAACTGCATCAACAATATAATCATACTGTGTAAAATCAAAAATATGACTTGTTTCAGGCAAATAAAATAAAGGATATTTTCGAACATGGCAATTTGGATTAATTTGGTGAATACGGTTTTCTATCGCATCTACTTTTAATTGCCCTAGCGTTTCGTGTGTTGCAATGATTTGTCGGTTAATATTGGATAGACAAACTTTATCACGATCAATAACATCTAATGCGCCTACTCCGCTTCGTGCCAGAGATTCAACAACAAATCCCCCAACTCCTCCAATTCCAAATATTGCAATTCTAGAATTTTTAAGTTTATTTAATGCATCTGCTCCTAAAAGCATTTCTGTACGACTAAATTCCTCCATAATTTCCCCCTTCTGTTTTTTGATAAGAAAAGGCGTTGCCGAGTTTCAACAACGTCTCTACTATTATTATGCATTATGCAGACATAAAAAGATTTTTCAAATCATTCACCGTTAATACAATCTTGTCAGCTTGGTACTTTTCTAGTTCCCCTTCAGGTGCATATCCATATGATACACCAACACAAGGGATTCCGCATGTTTTAGCACCAATAATATCATATTTTCGGTCACCAATCATAACCACTTCAGACAAAATTTCATTTGTTATACCTAATCGTTGTAAAACAGTTTTGATTACATCCGCTTTCGTTTCATCAACCTTATGAATATCACTTCCGGCAATTGCCGTAAAATAATTCAATAAACCAAAATGCTTCAGTATTTTTTTTGCAAAAACTTCTGGTTTTGATGTTGCTACTGCTAAAACATACCCTTTTTTTGTGAATTGTTGCAGCAGTGCAGGAATACCATCATAAACAGTATTTTCATACATTCCAATAGATGCAAAACGTTTACGGTATTGTGATACTGCAAAAATTGCTTGTTCAGAAGTCATTCCACAAATTGATTGAAAAGATTCAAGTAGGGGTGGACCGATAAATGAACGTAATTGGTTTTCATTTAAAACCGGCATATTGCATTTTTGCAATGCGTAGCGTACACAGTTTATTATTCCTTCTCCCGAATCAGTTAATGTTCCGTCTAAGTCAAATAACAAATAATGGTATTTTGAAGGAATAAATTGCATAATGTTATCCTCCCAACTCAATCATTCGATCAATACACATACGAGCTTTTGCAATTGTTTTCTCGTCTAGCATTATCACTGTTCCTTCGTCATGTTTTAAAATATGATAAATATCCATCAATGTAGTTGCCTTCATATTCTCACATATTAATTGCTTTGATAAAGGGTAAAATCTTTTATCTGGGCATTGCATTTGAAGTGTAGACGCAATGCTAATTTCTGTACCAATGATAAATTCCTTTTCATCTGAATTCATTGCATAATTTAAAATACCTGATGTAGAACCTACATAATCTGCTTTTTGGCATACCTCTGATCGACATTCGGGATGTACAAGCAACTTTGCATTAGGATGAGCTTTCATAGCAATTTTAACATCTTTTGCCTTAATGGAGGCATGTACAGGGCATCCCCCCTTCAGTAATTTTACATTTTTACTTGGAAGCTGTGCCTGCACAAATGCGCCTAAATTACAGTCGGGAATAAATAGAATTTTATTATTATTCAACTGAGACACAATTTTTACCGCTGAAGAAGATGTCACACAAACATCACATATCGTTTTTAACTCTGCAGTGGTATTGATATACGCAACAATTGTATAATCTGGATATTTCATTTTTACAGTATGGATTTGTTCCTTAGTCATTTGCTCCGCCATTGGGCAACCAGCAGTTGGATTGGATAAATACACATTTTTTTCTGGAGAAAGAATTTTTACTGTTTCAGCCATAAAACGAACACCACACATTAATACATTATTTTGTGGTGTCTCTTTTGCTTTTCGGCTGAGTGCATAAGAATCTCCAGTGAAATCGGCAATTTCTATGATGTCGTTTGTTTGATAACTATGTGCTAATATACAAAAATCCTTTTCCCTTTTTAATCGAATGATTTCATTCTGAATCTCTTGAATATTCATATTTTTAATTCCCTTCAATTTGGAATGCTAACTTGAAATATAAATCCTGCATTCAAACATTAATATATTTCAATTCAACCACTGAATTTAGTATATCACAACCTGCATACTTTGTCAATAATTTCACAAGGTCGATTAAGTTGATTAAGAGTCTGAGCTGTTAATTATCCGTGTCTAGCTTCAACACACTCATAAAGGCTTCCTGTGGTACTTCAACCGACCCTAATTGACGCATTTTCTTTTTTCCTTCTTTTTGTTTTTCTAATAATTTTTTCTTTCTTGTGATATCGCCACCATAACACTTGGCAAGCACATCTTTTCGCATTGCCTTAATGGTTTCTCTTGCAATAATTTTTCCACCAATTGCAGCTTGTACAGGGACTTCAAACAGTTGACGCGGAATATTTTCTTTTAATTTTTCTACAATTTTTCTGCCTCGTTCATATGCTTTATCTGCATGAATGATAAAAGAAAGCGCATCAACGATTTCTCCATTTAATAATACATCCAATTTTACAAGCTTCGATTCCATATAGTTACTTAATTCATAATCGAAGGA
>CASEVP010000096.1 GCA_949291345.1 uncultured Ruminococcus sp. | reverse complement strand
ACGACGACAACTACAACAACCACTTCTGCAGAGGCGACAACAGTCTCGATTTCAGCAAAGACCGAACCAAACTTCTACTTCTCTGTGGATAAGAATCAATTTGACCCGGCAGATTTGTTAGATATGGATGAATCCGTATTGGAAGAGGATATTACATTTGAATATGCGACACCTGCAGAAGCATTTGAAGCACTGAAAGGTGATGCACATTATGTAAAGGCAGAATTGATAGTGATGTATCAGGGAGAAGTCTTAGAAGGCGTTACACCGACAATATATATAGGTGTAAAAGGTGATGCGGATCTAAACGAAACCGTAGATACATTTGATGCATACTATGTACTGCAATATTATGCTGCGAAGTCTGCAGGATTTAATGATGCCAAACTCTTGAATGATAATGATGATCCCATGTTAGAGGTTTTGGCTTATTTCTTAGCGGATGTTGATACTGAAAGTAAGGCAGGAACCGATACTGCGGGTAAAATTCTAGATACATTCGATGCATACTATGTTCTGGATTTCTATGCAAGCTTGAGTGCAGGACATTCAGAAGTGACATGGCCGGAGATTATTCCAAGTCTTTTGGAATTGGAGGATTCCTGCTGGGTATCTTGATTTGATCGGTGCATCATTGCTGTAATTACAAAAACAAAGTTAAAAAAACAATCCGGTATAGGGAAACCTGTACCGGATTTTTACTTGTCGAAACAAATTAATAAATGCCTTTTTTATATGAGAAATTTTATATGATATTTTAAAAACAAATACATATTGACTTTTCATTTTTCAAAATTTCAAAAAGTAAGTGAAAATTATCAAACAATGCTTGCAATATTGTGAAAAATCGGATATACTTAAAAGGAAAAGGGTCGGAATTGCAGTGTGAGATTTGCAGAAGAATTTGCGAATTAACGAGAAATTGCAATTTTTACGACGCCTGGGAGAATAGAACTTGGCAGTAATCATATTGATTATCGAAGAGGGTATACGTATTGGCGACAAGATTGGATTGGATATGATTGCTGTAGCAGCGCTGTGTTCCAATGATGCGGCAAAGGATTGGAAGAAGATAACTAGTTGAATTGGAACTAAGGGCGGAAGACGTATGGTGATAGATCAGTTCTATGAGTGATGCATTTATTTCAGAAGGATGTGCGTGCCTTTTTGGAGACAGATGCATTAAAACGGAGAGATTTTGAGCCGTTTTTCCGATTGGTACAAAATTCTGAATAGTTTGGTGTAAAAATATTTATCAGCCTTCGTTACCGCAGGAACAATCCATTTCTAATGCGTTGGCATTGGCGTTGGGAAACGTAGCAATTGAATGGTCGCAGGAGCAATCCGTTTGCATGGAGGTGGATTTGGCGATACGCTCCAAGTGTTTATACCATCTGTTCTTGAGATACAATTTCAAGAAGAAATGGATGGTGTATTTGGAAAAGATTGCTGTCATATGCTGCGAATTTGCCCGGTAGGCGGGATGACACTTTTGATATGACGCAACATAGAAAGGAAGCGGAAGAAAGATGGGGAAAATTCTGGTAACAGGAGGGACTGGATTTATCGGAAGCCACACTTGTGTAGCGCTGATCAATGCAGGCTATCAGGTCGTTGTAATGGACAATTTATGTAATTCAAAGGTGGAAGCCATTGCGCGCATTGAGATGATAACAGGAAAACATCTCCGATTTTATCGAACGGATATGCGTGATAAAAATGGAATTCGTCAAATCTTTGAAGATAATAAAATTGATGCAGTGATTCATTTTGCCGGTCTGAAGGCAGTTGGAGAGTCTGTTGAAAAGCCGTTGGAATATTATGAAAACAACATCAGTGGTACCTTGACCGTATTGGAAGTAATGCGTGAATTCCAATGTTCGATTCTCATTTTTTCATCCAGTGCAACTGTATATGGCAGTCATAATGTTGTTCCGTATCAGGAAGACATGTCGACTTCCGCAACAAATCCTTATGGATATACAAAGGTGATGATTGAGCAGATCTTGCGGGATGTGTGTTTGGCACAACCGAAGTGTAGTGCCGTTGCACTACGGTATTTTAATCCAATTGGCGCACATGAGAGTGGACTTCTGGGCGAAAATCCCAATGGAATTCCCAACAATCTTGTCCCTTATGTAGCACAGGTGGCAATGGGAAAATTAGATTGTGTTCGTGTGTTTGGTAATGATTATGGCACACCAGATGGTACGGGCGTACGTGACTATATTCATGTGATGGATCTTGCAGTTGGGCATGTAGCGGCATTGGCATATGCTGTCAATCATCCGGGATTTGAGGCAATTAATCTGGGTACTGGAAAAGGCAGCAGTGTTCTGGATGTGGTGCATGCATATGAAAAAGCTTGCGGTAAAAAGATTCCTGTTAAATTTGTGGATCGGCGTGCTGGCGATATCGCTACTTCTTATGCGGATGTTACAAAGGCAAAGGAATTGCTGGGTTGGGAAACAGTATATGATTTGGAAAAAATGTGCGCTGATAGCTGGAAATTCACATTGCAGAATCCCAATGGGCTATAATATGTATAATATGTGTGCTGAAGTATATTTACTGAAAAACCTTTTTAAAACAGAAAGAGGGGATAATTATGACAGATAGATTTGGCGATGCAATCGATAATTTTTTAATTATTATGGTGGCTGTGGCGATCGTATTGTTATTGGTCGTTATGCTGGGATCTCGGCAAAGTCCATTCCGTCAAAAATTGAGTAAGCTTTTGGTACAGAATCCAAATGCGGTAGATAAGCGTCAAATGTTAGAATTCAACCGGGAATACTATATCATAGGAGAGAGGAATATGCGTAAGTCAAATCGTGGGAAAAATCCGCCTCGTACGGTAATTGCCATGCTGGTGCAGAAAGTTGATGAGAGACGGCGTACGGTGGATCCTAGTGGAACAATGAAATTGTACAATGAGTACTACGAGTTGATCTTTAAGACCAGAAAAGGTGAAATATTACATATTGTAACTAGTAAGAAAGCGTACCTTGAAACGCCGTTTCATCAGCAGGGACAGTTGACATTTCAAGGGGATCAGTTGATTCGGTTTCAATATGCCGGTGGAGAAGTGACAGAAGAAGAAAATTCTATCACGGACTCTGTACCAGCCGCACGTTTTGTGTAAGAGAAAACCATAAACCTATAAGGGAAAAGGAATTTGTGTGTAAATCATTTGATATCAGTTTGGTATAAAATTGAATATTATGTAAAAAAGCGATCAAACTTACATTTGGTTGCTTTTTTAAACAACAAAGTGCCTCGACAAATTTTGCTTATTGTCGAGGCACTTTTATCATGTTCATTATGGTATGATTAACACTGGTGTGTTGATGGTGACTTTATCGTAGATTTGTTTTGCAATATCCAGCGGAAGATTGATGCATCCGTGTGAACCATTTGTCATGTAAATATCACCACCATAGGCGCTGCGGCTTAAATCATGAAGTCCAATACCTGTGTACGTGACGGGCATCCAATAGTTAACCCATGTTTCATAGCCTTGTACCTCGTATGTGCCAAGTTTTCGAGGAGATTCTCTGGACCATACTTTGTAAGCACCGGGCGGTGTAGCACGGGAAGGATCCGTTTGCGTTCCAGTGACCACATCGGATTCAAGATAAAGTTCACCATTGACATAATACCAGAGTTTTTGATTGCAGATGTCAATTTCAATATAGGTGTTTCCGGTATATGTTACACCAGAATTGGAATTCATTCGGAAACCTTCCACTTTATATATCGGTTCTACAGTTACTGATTCGCCATTTTGTATGTAGTCGATCAGATTGTCTACAGTTGCACTGACATTGGTTTTCCATCCATAAATTCCGTCTTCACCAATGGGCAATTCAATCTTACCGTCCATTGTGGATTGAAAAGTGCGAGTGTATCCTGTTACCAGAGTATCATACTTGTCGGCAATATTTTTTTGTACCCATTCGGTTGCCTTGTCTCTGTTTACGGTGATCTGCCCAGAATCTGTACTGATCCATTCCACGATTGTGGTGTGATCCAATCGTTCAGTTCCCACAGGATCAAGTATTTCTTCTCGGTCTGTCATATCATAAGTGATCTCTACGGCTCCAATTTGATTATAAAGTGCCAGCTGACCTTCTAGACTTTTAGCAGTAACTGCCGCTTTTTTGTAGCAGTTGCTGTCTGCCATTTGAATGGTATTGTTGCCTTCCCGCATTTGCGCAATGGTGTAGTCGGAAAGCACTTTGGTATCTACCATATTTCCGTCATCTTCCGGCTGAATAGAAAAAGAACCATCTTCATTTTCTATCACTTTTGCATCTGTAGGTGGTATATTTCCCCAATCATATGCGGCAATCAGACTTGAAAGAGCATCCTCTGAATAGGAATCTTCATATTTTGCGGTATATTCGCTTTTTGAAAAAAACTTGAAAAACCAAAGTGCATGGTTTTCTGAAGCGGGTTCTTCAAGTGCATTGTCAGCAAGTGCAATTGTGCAGCCAAAACTGGAGCCCTTAAAAACAATCGGATCTCCTGATTTCGGAATGAATGTTACTCCCATTTCATTTGCATTGCTTAGTACAGCTTTGTCTGCTTCTTCCATAGTCATACCGCCAATGTTGATGTTGTTTACATAAGTATTGGGTAAAAATTTGCTATGAAAAATTAAAATACCACTGAGATATGTTAACATCAAAATTGCAGCAATAACAATTCCCAAAATGATCCAGACACGGGTAACCTTCTTCTTATTTTGAGGGATAGCAGAGGCATGATTCACAAAAGAATGTGGCATTGTAACCGCAGTTGGCTTTACAGCAGTTGCAACAGATGATTGCTTTTTACTGCTTTGTCTTACAGTATCATTTTTTTGCTGCTGGGTGTTTTCTTTTACAGAAGCATATGGAGTGTTTGCACCGTCATTGCGGTGTGAAGCGACAGCTTCTCGGATCTGCCTTACTTTACTGGAACGGGAGTAGGCAGCAGCCCCTTTGCTGTTTACGGCAGGTGCCTGATTCGATGTTGGGTTTTGTGCTTTTTTAGAAGGTGGCTCGGAGTGTGAAGAAATATGTGTCGGTTTTACGGCTGCCTCTTCATTTTCTAATACATTATGCTCTTCTTGCTGATAGGTTTTTGCAGCAAGTGAGGCTTTTATTTTTTTTCGCATCTCCTCTTTGGTAAGGTGCATAGGTTCTTTGGCAGAAAAGTTATCGTCATAATTAGAAGCTGATTTGTTCATGCAGATATTCCTTTCTTTTGAATACATAAGGCGATTATTTACAATTTAGACATGAATCAAAAAGTTTCAAATAAAAAAAGAATGTAAAAAAATTGCTCACAGAAAGCAATATGATATGAAAGGCATCTGACAATTTTAAATGCCAT
Organism: uncultured Ruminococcus sp.; assembly: GCA_949291345.1. GTDB lineage: Bacteria > Bacillota > Clostridia > Oscillospirales > Ruminococcaceae > Ruminococcus_C. The sequence goes on along the minus strand of CASEVP010000096.1, from coordinate 15,682 downwards.
ATGCCATTATAAATACTGTTCATTTTTTTATGTAAAGTTTTTGGTCACTTTCAAAAAATGCACCAAAACACTTTCTGAAAAGGGAAAAATGCCCTAAAAAACAAATATTTTACAAAATGGGACAAAAACTCCCACATTAATTCAATTATATACGTAGAAATCCGATTTGTCAACACTTTTTCCGCGAAAATACAAACTGTAAAATTTTTACCGAATTGTTTCCATAGGTTCCAATGTATGTAAAACTTAGAGGCGTGAGCAACATTTTGCATAGTAGAATATTGTAAGAATATTGCCAAAAAAATATTTTTTGTTTTGATGTTTCATGTGCATATTGCACATGAAATGGAAATACAATTTGTTTAAAAATACGGTTGACAATTATTTGAAATATGTTAAAATAAATGTTGTAGCGAGCAACAAGAAATGAAATGCTTGAATACTTTATAGGCAACGGATAGATGCACATGTAGTTGTCAGGAGGAATGTCAAAATGAATAGAAAAAAGTTATGCAGCAGTTTATTTGCCTTGATGTTGGCAGCAACGACTGCAGTTTCATCTCAGTCAGTTTTTGCTTTGAGTCAGGATGCTGTTGTAGACACGCAGATACCGGTATATACTGCAAGTACCGCATCGGTTTCTGTGATTCGTGCAGTTGGTGCTTCTGAATCTGTCTATGCAGAATGGAGTGCTGTTTCCGGCGCATCTGGGTATAATGTATACATTAAGCCGAATGGTGGTACATATACACAGATTGATTCTATGTTGATTCGTCAGTATCAGGATAAATTTCGTGCGGATGCTGTTGGATTGGCGCCGGGCAATTATACTATGAAGATTGTACCGATTATTGACGGCAGTGAGGATGCATCCAAGGCGGCAGAAACAGCACAAATGCAGTGCGTGGCATACGATAGAACCGGTTTTGCTTTTGATGGGACAAATGGTGCAGCGGGTGCATATAAGGCAGATGGTACGTTAAAGGAAAATGCAGTTGTACTGTATATTACAGAAGATACCAAGGATACTGTGTCAATGGATGTGGTAACCAGCAGTAGTGGGACAGTCACAAGCGCAACCGGTTTGCAGAACATTCTTAATGCGTTTAAAAAAGGATATGATTCCAGACCGCTTTGTATTCGTCTTGTCGGTACGGTTACAGATCCCAGTACTTTGGAAAAAGGAGATTTAACCATTGACGGCGGAAGTAAGTATAATGCAGGACTCACGATAGAAGGTATTGGTACAGATGCTACCATTTCTGGATTTGGACTGCGTTTGAAAAATATTTCGAATGTGGAAATTCGTAACATAGGTGTCATGTTGGTAGACAGCGACGAAGGAGACAATGTAACACTGCAACAGAATACAGATCATGTATGGGTACATAATTGTGATTTGTTCTACGGCATGGCAGGCAGCGATTCTGACCAAGCTAAGGGTGACGGTGCCATGGATTGCAAGAAATCCACATATGTTACATTTTCTTACAATCACTTCTGGGACAGTGGAAAGTGCAATCTGTTGGGCTTGAGCGAGGATACAACAGAAGGTTTGTATATTACTTATCATCATAACTGGTATGACCATTCTGATTCTAGACATCCACGTGTACGGTTTTATTCAGCACATGTATATAATAACTATTATGACGGTAACTCAAAGTATGGTATGGGTTCTACGGAAGGTTCTTCTATTTTTTCAGAAAACAACTACTTCCGTAATTGTAAGTATCCTATGCTGACTTCTATGCAGGGTTCTGATATCGCTGATGGCAACGAAGGAACTTTTTCCGGTGAAGATGGTGGTACAATCAAATCCTACGGAAATTATATGGAAGGGCAGAAACGGTATGTTTCTTATCAAGAGAATAATACTGATTTTGATGCATACGAGGCATCTTCCAAGGATGAACAGGTTCCAAGCAGTGTGAAATCTAAACAGGGCAACAATACCTATAACAATTTTGATACAAGTGATATTATGTATTCTTACACTGCGGATACAACTGCAGATGTACCATCAATTGTCATGGAAAAGGCAGGAAGACTGGATGGCGGTGATTTCCAGTGGGAATTTGATGATGCAGTCGATGATGAAAGTTATGATGTAAATCAGGAGTTGATGGCTGCACTAAAGGCGTATAAGTCTTCTGTTGTTGCAATTGGAAGCGGATTCACTGATGATACGCAGGAACCGACTACTACAACTGAGCCGGCACAGACAACGGTTACTACCACAGTGAGTGTAGAGACTACAACAACGCAAGGCACTGCTGCTGTAACGACGGCACCGATACCGGACACACCACAGGAAGGAGATATTTTCTGTGCTCCAAACGGTAGTGGCAGTGGAACATCAGAATCGGATCCTACATCAGTAACGAATGCAATCGAAAATCTGACCCCTGGTCATACCATTTATCTGCTGGAAGGTACTTATAAATTCTCAGATACTATTGTGATTGATGAGTCAAACAGCGGTACTGCGGATGCAATGAAGACTATCAAGGCATATAATGGTGCGGATGTTGTGTTCGACTTTTCTGGACAAGGCAGTGCGGATTCGTCTAAGAGAGGCTTTGTACTGGACGGTGATTATTGGCATTTTTATGGATTTGAAATCACAAAGGCAGCAGATAATGGTATGCTTCTGTCCGGTAACAACAACAAAATTGAACGTATGATCTTCAACGACAATCAGGACACTGGTTTGCAGTTGTCACGTTATAATACGAATGCATCAACCGTAGCAGAATGGCCGAGTTATAATTTAATCCTGAATTGTACTTCCAAGAACAACTGTGATGACGAAACAATGGAAAATGCAGATGGATTTGCGGCAAAACTAACGTGCGGTGAGGGTAACATATTTGACGGTTGTATGGCATATTGCAACAGCGATGACGGCTGGGATCTGTATGCAAAGACAGAGACTGGTCCGATTGGTGTGGTTACCATTCAGAACTGTGTTGCATTCCGAAATGGCTATACCGAATATGGCGAAGGATATGGCGATTGTGATGGTAACGGTTTCAAGCTGGGCGGCGCCGGCGTTGGTTCACCTCATGTGGTAAAGAATTGTTTGGCGTTTGAAAACCTCAATTCTGGATTTACCGACAATAATAATCCAAAACTGGAGAGTCTTACTAATTGTACTTCATATAATAATGGTATCGGCGGTTCCGGCAAAGCCAATTACATGACTTATCGTTGTACCGATGACGGATGTGATTTTTCCAATATTATTTCTTATTACAATGCGGATCGAATTCTTTCTGCATTGGCTCCCGGTGTTTCCAGTGCAAAATTGGGTAACGATAAGTTGGTAGGTACGATCCAAGATTCCGTTTTCTATAACAGCAAGTACTACTATGTAACAGATAAAATGGCAATCGATAATGGAGATAAGATCGGTGAGATCGTTACATTGTCTGATGACGACTTCGTAAGCTTGGATGCACCGGCAATCGGTACTGATTTTGATGCGGCATGGAGAAATGCGGATGGTTCCATTAATACTGGCGGCTATATGCAGGTAAAGGAAAGCAGCGCATTCTATGATGTCCGTGGTGCCGTATTCAGCAGTGCACCATCAGAACCGATCGTAACAGAAACGCAGCCTGTTGTTACTACTACAACAACAAGTAGCGCAGAAACGACGACAACGACAACAACAGAGGCAGTGACAACACCGTCGCAAGAAACAACAACGACGACAACAGAGCAATCCACAACTACGACAGAAGTTACTAGTACAGTTTCACAAGAAGAAACCAGTTCAGTATCATCAGAAGATTCGACTACTTCTGTGGAAACTACAACCACAACGGAACAAGGAACATCAGACGTACCTGCAACAAATGTACTGTATGGTGATGTGAACGGTGATGGACGTGTGGATATCACAGATGCTGTTATGTTGAATAAGGCAATTGCAGACGTGGTGAAACTGAACGATGAACAGTTTGCAAATGCAGATTGTATGAATGATGGTACATTGAGCGTGGATGATTCTTCGACACTGTTGAAATTCCTTGTTAATCTAATTGATATAATTCCGGTAAAAGGTTAATGCTTTGAAACGTATTATTCAACAATGTACTGTTGTATGGTGAAATGTTTTCTGTAGAAGATAGTAAATTATAAACAAAAATTCTTTTTTGAGTGGAGATCCGCCCTGTAGTGTATATGCAGGGCGGATTTTCTATGTACTGAAATGCAATTATTGGTTTAGAATGGTACCTGATGATCTGTTGTAAATAACGTGTACTGAACCATATCTTCCATATTTTCGTATATGCTTTTATATTTCTAGGTGGTTAAAATGGAATACAGCATATTTTTTGATTATTTGTACAAATTCTCTTGCAATTTTTGAAAAAGTATGATATACTATAGATGTTGTCGATGACCTGAAAATAAAAAACAAATATTCGGCGATAAATCTGTAATGAGGTGAACCAAATTGGCACAACTAAAAAAACCTACAATTAAAAATCCGGAACTGGTTGGTGCAATGACGGACTTTAAACAAAAAAGGAATCCAGAAACAGAAAAAGTAATGCTGGATGTTCTAAAAGACGCATCATTTATTGCACCGATATCGCTGAATACATCGTTAGATGAAGTAGAACCGGATGCGGAAGGAAAGCGTCAACTTCAGGCGTCTCTATTGGCAGTTTCCAATAAAGAAGGAGAAAAATTTTTCCCGGCATTTACCGACTGGCTTGAATTTTTGAAGTGGAAGAATGAGCCTGATGCAGAGACAATGGTTATTACATTTGATCAGTATTGTGCGCTGTTACTGAAGCAGAAAATTGAAGTAAAGGGTATCGTCATTAACCCTGCCGAGGCGAATATTACGATTCGTCGGGAGAAAATGGCACAAATGAAAGGCGTAACATTGCCAGAGGAAAACGCACAGAAGAAACATACGATTACAGCATTGTTTGGTACGGAAAAAATCACCAATAATGATGTTATCATTGCTGCGTCACGGCTTCGAAAAGAAAGTTCTGACGAGGCTAGAATGACTTTGTTTGATGCTTTGCGCAAGGCAAAATTTGTGGCACCGGTGTTTATGGATGTGCCTGAGAATGTAAAGCCTGGAGATACAGTCAACGCAAAGGCAGAATTTATTTTGATAAATCATGGAGAGGATAAATTTATTCCGTTGTTTACCAGTCTTCCGGAATTGCAAAAGTGGGCTTCAGTGCCAGACTGTAAGGCAGTACCTATGACATTTTCCAATTATATAGCAATGCTTAATGACCCAAAGGGCAAAGCAGCTGGTATTGTACTGGATCCATTTTCAATTGGGCTGGCGTTTAATAAGCAGCAGGCATTGGCGATTCAACCGCAAATTGCACTCCGGTCTGTTGAAAAATTCCCAGACGGTATGACGGAAGAACTAACAGCACATTTAAAGACGCTGGATGATGTGAAAAAGGCATATATCAATGGCGTAAGAGTTAATGGTGAGGACAGCTTTGTTGTTGTTGTAGATCTAAAGGAAGATGCTGATGTTCCTAAGATTGCAGAATCTACGGCACAGGTCGCTAAGAAGTATGGTACTTGCGTGGTGGCACCGATAAATTCTCCTTTGGGTCACAAAGCAACTGAAGACAGACAACCGTTTTATGAAGTATAATGTATGTATAAAAGAATAAGATGTATAAACAGAGGCTCCACACTTTTTGTGTAGAGCCTCTGTTTTGTTGTATAAAATTGTATCTTATCGAATTGGCAGTAAAACGGTGATTTGTGTTCCTTTTCCCAATTCGCTTTTTAGGGAAATGGTGCCGTTGTGGCAGTCAACAATGTGTTTTACAATTGATAATCCTAAGCCAGTGCCGCCGCGCTCTTTGGAACGGCTTTTGTCAACACGGTAAAACCGCTCAAAAATACGGCTTTGTGCGTGAAGAGGAATGCCGATGCCATTGTCAGAAACCACGATTTTCATCATATTTTGTGCTCGCTGTATGGAGATGGTTACTTTTCCATTAGGATTGTTGTATTTAATGGCATTATCAATGAGATTGATAAACAATTCCCGCATATATCCTTCGTTACTGTGAAGTAAAACGCCACTGCCTTCCAGCGTAACTTGAATATGGCTGTTTTGGATATGGGGCTCCAGAATTTGTATGGCATTATGTGCACAAACTTCCAAGTTGACAGGTGTATCAAGCATTTCTGTATGTTCTTCGATTTCCGATAATCGAATGATATCGTTGATCAGGAATAATAAACGTTCGCTTTCCCGCTCAATCATGGAACCATATTTGATGACGTCTTCTTCACGGGTGATCATGCCGCTGCCAAATAGTTCTCCGAATCCTTTAATGGTAGTCAGCGGCGTTTTTAATTCGTGAGAAACATTCGCAGTAAATTCCTGACGCATTTTTTCAGCTTTGACATTGTATGTCACATCGACCAATAGTACAATTGTACCAAAGATACCGCCCATTTCCACACGACTAATGTACGCACGAAAATATTTTCCTTCTATTTTCAAAAGCTGTTGTACGGAAGTATGGTTTTCAGTTTTAGATTTGCGAAGGGCTTCCAAGAATTTCCGATTATCTGTCAAAATAAAGATTGAATTGCAGTCCCATGAACTTGATGCAATATGTAAAAGCTGTGATGCAGTGCGGTTAACCAGCTGGATTCTGTCTGCATCATCAAGTATGAGAATTCCTTCTACCATGTGTTCTTGGATTAAATCGATAATGTCCTTTTCGTGTGAAAGTTCTTTTTCAATGCGACTGAGTTTCTGCTGTAAAGCGTCGATTTTTTTGTAATATTGTTTTTCCATAGACAGTATCTGATGGTTGCGATGCTTCATAACTATCAGAAGTATGATAAAACAGAGGAACAAAATGATGAATAAGGTCCATCCGATCCATTCCATTGCTATCCTCCAATCTTGTATCCGTAACCACGCACCGTGTGAATCAGGTTGCTGCAGCCGGCGGTTTCCAGCTTTTGACGAATGGTTTTAATATGGGCATCCACAGTACGCGTCTCTCCTTCGTACTGAAAACCCCAGACTTCTTCCAGAAGGCGGTCTCTGGATATAGCGGTTCCACAATTTCTGGCGAGATAGGAAAGCAGCTCAAATTCTTTGTATGTAAGTAGCAATTCTTTATTTTGATATGTAACCGTTCTTTTATCTTGATCAATTATCAGATCCTGAATATGGAATTGATTTTGTAACTGTTCACTCATGGTTTGGCTGCGCCGCAAAACTGCCTTAATACGGGAAAGCAATTCCATAATGCCAAATGGTTTTGTAATATAGTCGTCTGCCCCGTTTTCCAAACCGGTTACTTTGTCGATTTCCGAAGATTTAGCAGAAAGCATAATAACAGGAATTGATTTTGTTGCTGCATCTCCTCGAAGCTGTTTTAAAATAGCAATACCATCAGTGTCAGGCAGCATGATATCTAATAGAACCAGTGCAGGTTTTTGTGCTTTTAGTCTAGCAAAAAAAGTTTTTGCATCTGAAAAACCCTCGGCGGCATAGCCTCCAGATTGTAAGGCACAAGTGATCAATTCACGAATACCGTGGTCATCTTCCACACAAAATATGTTAACCAAATGAAACATCTTCTTTCATGACGGTACAATATGAAGGAACCAGTATGCTCGTTCGCTGTACCGTTATAGATTATGGACGCCCTTATAGCCTGTTTCGTATCTAAAGTATGTTCACGTAAAACGCATATCTTCTCGTCATTAATTGGCGTCTATTGCATTAAAAACATTTGACGGTTGACATCCGTCTGCAAATTTTCAATTTTTTGTATACGAATACCGCTCAAATAGTGTATGTTCGTTTTTGCGCATATTATACAGTTAGAATTCTCGTTATTACTTTAGATTGACTTGGTGTTTTGTTGGTCTTTATCGTTTTTGATGCAGTATTCCATTGCTCGGATCGCAGTTTTGATGGCATGAGTCATGTCATCAAGGGCATGTGCTGAGTCTCGTATCACCTTTTGCCGCTCTTGATTCCATAACATCTGTAAGATAGTGGCACAACGTACTCGTCTAGCAGAAGCAACAATAAAAAGCGCAGCAGATTCCATTTCGGAGGCAAGCGCTCCTGCCGCTTTCCAAGCGCACCAGTTTTGCTGTAATGTTTGGGCAATCGGCATGGTTTCCGGGCTGTGTTGCCCGTAAAAAGAATCTTTGCAGTGCACAACGCCGGCGGAATAAGGGTAAGTAAAACTCTTTGCTGCTTGAACCAGCATTTGTACCAAAGTAAAGTCAGGTACTGCAGGAAATGCCAGCGGAAGATATTCTTTTGTGGTACCCTCCATGCGGATTGCCCCGGTGGGAATGATGAGTCTGCCAGGTTCCAGAGATGGCTGCATACCACCGCAGGTACCGATACGGATGAAAGTATGGGCACCAAGTGCGATCAGTTCTTCCATGGCAATGGATGCGGAAGGACCGCCGATCCCTGTTGACGTGACGCTGACTTTGGTGTCGGCCAGAAAGCCGCTATAGGTGGTAAATTCTCGGTTTTGTGCTACTTTGGCGCTATTTTCAAAATAGGAGGCAATTTGTTTGACCCTTCCGGGGTCACCAGGTAAAAAAACATATTCTCCTACTTCACCAGGTGCACAATGAATATGAAATTGCCGTTCTGACATAGAAACTCCTTTCTCTCAAAAAATGACGCTAGAGGGTGTTTGCATAAAATAAGACGCATATCTTACCAACAGAATTTAATGCGCATTATAAAAAAATCTTTTGACGAGTTGGTTCGCCTATGAATCATTGATTTGCTTGCGTACAAATTTTGCTCAAAATCTGTCGTTCATTTTATGTAAAGACAACCTAGTCACTTTTGTGCAATCTGTGCATTTGATATGACGGTTATATGTTGCTTTCTGAGCAGAAATCGAGAATAAACGACAATTTTCTTGACAAGCATGTCAAACTCTGTTATCATCATAGTATTAGGAGATCGTTGTATTTATCTCAACGAAAAGTATAGTGAGTATCTTTCATTAGCGTTCCTTTAGAGCGTGTGTACAGCAAACGATACCGCAATGATTTTGTAATACATTTTCTATAAAAAGGTGTGGAAATAACATATGGAACGTGACTTGTATTTTCATCCAGTAGAACCGGAACGACATTATGATATACGGGCTTTGCTTTTTTGTGTAGTTGCATTTTTGTTTTGTCAAATTCCTGTAATGTCAATTATGGTGGGGAGCATTGGCATAGTATACTGTAAAAAAGCAAAAAAACAAAGAGGTAATCATCGATGGATGTGGATTACTGCAATTGTTTTTGGAATCATGGGAATACTGGGAAGTATCGTTTCTACCATTTACTGTGCATCATCTATTTATCATATTTTTCTGATGATATACAGTGATGCCAAAATGATTCCACTTCCGGAGATAGATCCAGTCGATTTTAAAACACCAATGCAGCCAGCAGTGTGCCAAGCTCATATACAATAAAATCTTATGTTTTTTTCGGTTCTGGAATAACGACAGCGAATCCAGTTTCGCTATTGTCTTCGGGTGATTTTTGTTTGTCTGGATCGACCCAGAAGGTTACGGCCTGTTGGACGTTGTCGATATGGTTGATTTTTTCTGAGCCACCATATTCGCCGTCAATTGTCCAAGAAACCGGTTCATTGTCCAATGCGGTGAAACGGATGGAAGACGCACGGAAATAATGCAAATATTGTTTTGCCAGACCAATTTGGATTTTAGAAAAAGCAGCGATTAACTGATGCACTTCTGTAAGATTGGAAGGCTTGCGGATTAAAGTGACTTCAAAAAGTCCATCGTCCCAGCGTACTTCTGAAAGAGATAAAAATTTTGCGACAGAGGACGAATTTGTCACCATTCCATATAAAAATTCATCTTCAATCACGTTTCCGTCGTATTCAATGCGCATTTTACAGGGGCGTATTTTGGGGAGTTTGGAGATAGCGTTTAGAATATAAGCAGCATGCCCAAGGACGTTTTTGAATTGTTGTGATGTTTGGTAAGATATCTCGGTGAATGCACCAAATGCGGCAATGTAGGTGAAAAATTTGTGATTAAATTTACCGATATCGCATTGCATGGGAACGCCGTGAATGATACAGTCTACAGCATCTTCGGGGGTTTGAGGAATGCCAAGACCTCTTGCGAAATCATTGGTGGAACCAAAGGGAATATAGCCGATCGGAAGCTGTGCTTGACTTTGCATACAGCCGCAGATCACCTCGTTTAACGTCCCGTCCCCACCGGAGCAGACGAGTAAGTCATAATCTTTGCAGTTGCAGACATTTTTAGCACATTTTATTGCATCGCCTCGTTCTTGTGTAGGATGCACCGTTACTTCTAATCCAGCGGCAGTGAATCGATCGATAATCATTGCCAGATGTGTGCCCACAGATGCTCTGCCTGAGTGCAGATTACAGATGAAATACATTTTTTTCAAAAGCAGCCCTCCTTTCAATGTCTAAAATACGATGTCATAATCACATAACAATAGTATAACATGATTTTAAAAAAAATGCAAGTATTGTAAAAAAGATTACTTTCCAAAACGTGGAACGGTTTTTTGTGACGTTCTGAAAATATGCGAAAGGGTTGGAAAAATCAACGATGAGAAATATTATGCAGGAACTGGAAGTACCAGACTGGAAAGAACGGATAGCCGCTTATATTCCTCAGGATAAGAGGGAACAAAACGATTATGAAACCATCCTGCAAGCGGTACGGCGGGATGGAAACGGTGTGCTGTACCGTACACGAGAAGAGGGACATGTGACGTGTTCGGGATTTGTAATGAATGCGCGGATGGATGCGGTACTTATGGTGTATCATACCATCTATGATTCTTTTTCATGGACGGGAGGACATGCAGATGGTTCGACGGATTTTTTGTGGACGGCTATTAAAGAGGCGAAAGAAGAAACCGGCATTGCATCCGTTTATGCTTGTACAGGTTCCATACTTTCTCTAGATGTTTTGCCGGTAAAGGAACATGTTAAACATGGGCATCGGGTTGTATCGCATGTGCACTATAATATTACATATGGTCTGATTGGGGACGAAACTCAGTCATTGCGGATCAAGGATGATGAAAATCAAGCTGTTAGATGGATTCCTGTTGAAAAAATTGATGCAGTGTGCAAGGAACCACATATGCTGCCTGTATACCACAAGTTGATTGCAAGAATGCGTTTCGCCATAGAAAATCAGGTGGAAACAGCAAAAAAGAGCATTTCGCCTCTTCTAGCATGGTATCCAACCCATGCTCGTGATCTTCCATGGAGACACAATTGTACACCATATCGGGTTTGGCTGTCAGAAGTTATGTTGCAGCAGACGAGAGTGGAAGCGGTAAAAGCGTATTATGAGCGTTTTTTAAAACGGTTTCCAGATATACAATCGTTAGCAGCAGCATCTCAGGATGCTGTCAATAAATGCTGGGAAGGACTGGGCTATTATAGTCGTGCTGCAAATTTGCGGAAAACAGCACAGATTATTGTGAATGACTATCGAGGCGAGTTTCCCCGGACATTGGAAGAAGTACAATCTCTTCCTGGAATAGGCGCCTATACTGCTGGTGCAATTTGTTCGATTTGTTATGGGCTGCCGGTACCGGCAGCGGACGGGAATGTATTTCGTGTAATGGCGCGTGTAATGGACTGTTTTTGTGAAATCGATAGATCTTCTTGGAAAGCAGAAGTCACACAGCTTTTGGCAGAGATTTATCATGCATATCCAGATGACTGTGGAACTCTGACACAGGCGTTTATGGAATTGGGAGCGACTGTTTGTGTACCCAATGGAAAGCCTCGTTGTGATGTGTGTCCACTGGGGACGCTTTGTCTGGGGAAAAAATATGGTGATGTGATGCGTTTGCCTTTGCGAACGGCCAAGAAACCGCGCAGGGTAGAACAACTAACAGTTTTTATTCTACGATGTAATGGAAAATATGCAGTACAGAAGCGAACAGAAAAGGGCTTGCTGCATGGACTCTGGCAGTATCCCAATTTGGCGGGAATTCTGACAGAAACACAGGTACGGGAACAGATGAAAGCATGGAAATGCGATTTGAAAGCAATAATGTTTACCGTAGATAAAAAACATATTTTTACACATGTGGAATGGGAGATGCAGGGAGTGTACTGTGAATGTGGGAAAATGGACAAAAGATTTGTATGGAAAACGGCAGAAGAGATTGAAAAAGAAATCTCACTTCCTACGGCGTTTCGTCAGTTTTCTATTGATGAATCATGGATGAAATAGAGAGGTTGGATTGGCGCTGAAAATATCATACTGATTTTCAATACGGCATCTGTTTGTATATTTATCGTATATTTTAAAGAAAATTTTTTCTTCAAATTCGATCCGCTTTTTTAAATAATAACAGAATGTTAGTATTTTTACAGTTTGTTTTTGGCTATGGTTGCTCCCAAATTTGTATGTATTTTATTGGAATAAGTTCGAAAAATGTGCAAATAATTTGTTCATTGCTGTGTCGAATAGGCATAGATGCTTAGATATTTTGTAAAAAACGGGGAAAAATCCTCTGATGAGTAAGTTTTACTTGCTATTTCGTTGATTTCACCTTGACAAAACGAGGGAAATCGGGTATAATATATGCACCATGAGTAGACTGTGTGATAGCGCAGCGTGTGCTGTGAGGAAAGTCCGAGCACCATAGAGCAGGATAGCTGTTAACGGCAGCCGGGGGTGACCTTAGAGCTAGTGCAACAGAGAGATACCGCCGCATTTTGGTGCGGTAAGAGCGCACCAGAGTACAGGAGACTGTACTGCTATGTAAACCTTATCCGGTGCAACGCCTATTGGTACACACTGTCATAACATTGGCTCGGTGGATAGTGGTGTAATGGCGGCATGAGCTGTGAGGCGACTTGCAGACGAGATAAATTATCACACACGACAGAACTCGGCTTATAGGTCTGGTCATGGAAACAGCGCAGCTTCAGCCTGCGCTGTCTTTGTATGGATACGAAATGGAGCATACGCTGTGCCGAGCGTGCATAAAATGCATGCGGAGGCGAGTGCGATGAAACATAGCAAGATGCCGGAATGCGGAACGAAAACGGAAAATAAAGCATGCCAATTTACAAAAGAAATGCCGAAAATCACAGTGATATTTCCGGAAAAGAATGCTGCAAGAGAGCAGGCGGACAATAGAAGATATGGGAAAATGCTGCGTGAGATTATACAGGATTCTTTGCGTGGGGAAGCAAAAATGGAACATGGAAAACGATCTGGGAAAAATGGATAGACATGATGCTGTGGGATAGTAGGATGCAGCGGCATAATGTCATAGGGAATGGAGGAACCAATATGGATGTAGAGACGATGCTTTGGTACCGTCAGCCAGCAGAAGATTTTGATCATGCGCTGCCAATTGGAAACGGGCGGATTGGCGCAATGGTGTTTGGCCAACCTGTAGATGAGGTATTAAAATTAAATGAGGATTCAATTTGGTCCGGCGGAAAACGAAACCGGAATAATCCAGATGCACGAGAAGGACTGCAGGAAGTGCGGACACTATTGAAGGAAGAGCGCATTGCGGAGGCAGAAGAAATCGCCTTTCAGAAGATGCAGGGGGTAACTCCGAATTCTCGGCATTATATGCCGCTTGGCAATTTGAACTTACATATGGACTTTTCCGGAAAGGTAAAGCAGTATTTTAGAAGTTTAGATTTGGAACAAGCGCTGACACAAGTACGTTTTACGGCAAATGATGTGACATATGTACGTGAGGCGTTTGTTTCTGAGCCAGATAAGGTGCTTGTGGTACACATTGCCGCCAGTGAACCGGGAAAGTTGAACCTAAAAGCATCGCTTGATGGCAGAGATGATTACTATGATGATTGTCGTCCGTGTACAGACTATGCGAATATGATTGTTTACACCGGCGGAACAGGAAGCCGTGACGGCATTTTTTTTGCTGCTGCTTTGACAGGCTTTACGGAGGGAGGTACTTTGCGCACAATAGGTGGTTCTATTGTCGTGCAGGATGCCAATGAAGTAACGCTGCTTCTGAGTGTAGGAACCAGTTTTTATCATGGAGAGCAATATGAAGATGCGGCAAAATTGGATGCGTATTACGCAGCAGAATGCAGCTACGAAGAACTACTCTATCGCCATCTAACGGAATATCAAGAGAAATTTCGCCGTGTGCGGTTTACGCTATTAGATAACAGTGAAGGCGGCAGTGCTCTTCCGACAGATGAGAGAATACAACGCCTTCGAGGAGATGAAGGCGATCACAAAGAGTGTAAACTGCAGATTCAAGATGCAAAGCTTGCAGTGCTGTATTTTAATTATGGACGTTACTTAATGTTGTCTGCAAGTCGACCGGATACACAGCCGATGAATTTGCAGGGAATTTGGAATCAAGACATGTGGCCGGCGTGGGGATGCCGATATACAATCAATATTAATACGCAAATGAATTACTGGCCTGCAGAAGTTTGCAACTTATCGGAATGTCATTTGCCGTTATTTGATCTGATTGAGCGTATGCGTGCGCCTGGGAGAGAAACGGCCAATGCTATGTATGGCTGTCGTGGATTTGTGTGTCATCATAATACCGATATTTGGGGTGACACGGCACCGCAGGATCTATGGATGCCGGCTACAATCTGGCCGATGGGTGCGGCATGGCTGTGCCTCCATATTTTTGAGCATTATGCATTTACGCAGGATCTGACATTTTTAGATCAACATTATGATGCAATGCGGGAATCGGCACTTTTTTTTCTGGATTACTTGATTGAAAATGAGGAAGGCTATCTTGTGACTTGTCCTTCTGTGTCGCCGGAAAACACATATAAAACAGACAATGATGCAACAGGCTGTTTATGCAGCGGACCGTATATGGATACAGAAATACTGACGATGTTATTTCAGAACGTGATAACTAGTAGTAAATTACTGGGGCGGGACACAGAATTTGCAGAACAATTAGAAAAGTTACTGAAAAAACTACCACCGTTAAAAATTGGAAAATATGGACAAATCCAGGAATGGGCGAAAGATTATGAAGAAGTGGAGATCGGTCATCGCCATATTTCTCATTTGTTTGCGCTATATCCAGGTGATATGATTACACCAAATCATACACCTGAGTTGGCAAAAGCAGCAAGAGCAACGCTCATTCGCCGTCTTGTGCATGGAGGCGGTCATACGGGCTGGAGCCGTGCTTGGGTCATCATTATGTGGGCAAGACTTCTGGATGGTGGTATGGCATATGAAAATTTTCAGCAGTTGCTGGCTTGGTCAACAAACCCTAATCTGTTGGATTCTCATCCGCCGTTTCAGATCGATGGCAACTTTGGCGGTACAGCTGCAATTGCAGAGTGCTTATTACAAAGTCATCATGGAGAGATCAATCTTCTGCCTGCACTGCCGGAATCTTGGCGAGATGGCAGCATTTGTGGTTTGCGTGCAAGAGGAGGGTTCGAAGTGGATATCAGTTGGAGCGACGGAAAGTTGGTGTCTGCAGTGGTGCGGTCATATAATGGAAATCCGTGTACGATCCGTGTCAACGAGATTGTAAGTGTGTCTAGCAGTATGGGAACAGTTGATGCAAAGATAGATGATTCACTCGTAACATTTTCGACACAGAAGGGCGGTTCATATCAAATCAAAGTATGTTA
>CASEVP010000095.1 GCA_949291345.1 uncultured Ruminococcus sp. | reverse complement strand
CAACACCGCCATATTGCTTATGCTCCTCCACCTGTGAAGCAACAACATTTGACAAGATCTCCGTATGATTGTACGCCACACTTGCGGCTGTTTCATCACATGAGCTCTCTATTCCCAGTATCAGCATAATACTCATTCTCTCCTTTTTATACATACCTCAATTATGGTGATTCGTACCATTCCTTATCCAAATGAACCTTTAACAATTCAAATCATTCTAATCTTTGTTACATTTCGCAGCATAACGTGTCATTAGCACTGCACTTTCCGGTGGGTTCTGATAATACCGCTTGCGTAGCCCCACCTTTACGTATCCCAATCCAGTATACAATGCGATCGCCGCGTTATTAGATTGCCGTACTTCCAGCCAAAAATCTGCATTTGGATAAACTTCATGTATAAATTCCAGCAAAGCCCTTCCATATCCTTTTCTTCGATATTGCGGAAGTACTGCAATATCATCAACGCTTATTTCTTCCCCCATACGAGAGATCGCCAGATATCCACAGATCACCTGCTGCTCCGTCACACACCAAATCTGACTATGTGGCTGCTGCAATGTTTCTCTAAAGATCGTTTCTGTCCAAGGGTCGGTAAAACATTCTTTTGCAATCCTTGCAAGCACTTCTCCCTGCTGCAAAACAGCTCTTATGATATTACCCTTTTGCTTCATACCAATTTTCTCCCATGCTGACATCTGCTGTGAATGGTACAGGGAATTTTGCATATTCTTCGGAAGACAGCGTGTTTTTTAAAACCTGCTGCATTTCTTCCCCTAGTACTTTTGCCGCATCAATGGCACTTTCCTTCGGCACTTCTACAATCAATTCATCATGTACCTGCAAAATCAAATTGGCTTTTGGAACGTCTTTTCGCAATCGTTCATAAACATGAATCATAGCAAGTTTGATGATATCCGCAGCCGTTCCTTGAATCGGTGTATTCATAGCAATACGACGTCCTGCTGCCTGCACCATTTTATTTGACGACATAAATTCCGGAACAGGGCGGCGGCGATGAAAATACGTAGTAACATAACCATTGATTTTAGCACGTTCCACCGTCTTATCCATAAAAGCACCTACCCCAGGAAATTGCGCCATATAATTTTGAATATACTGATTTGCCTGACGCACGGATACATGAATATCCTGAGAAAGGGAAAAAGCCCCCATACCGTATAAGATGCCAAAATTTACTGCTTTTGCTGCATTTCGCATCTCCGGTGAAACCATTTCCTGTGGCATACCAAACACCTGTGCAGCCGTGGCAGCATGAATATCCGCCCCGCTCAGAAACGCCTCCTGCATCTGTTTGTCACCACTCAGATTTGCCAGCAACCGCAGTTCAATCTGACTATAATCTGCGTCCAGTAACACACACCCTTCTTTGGCTATAAAAAATTTACGCATATTTTTTCCAAGATCTGTACGAACAGGAATATTCTGAAGATTCGGCTCTGTAGACGAAATCCGCCCCGTTCTCGTCTCCGTCTGCTTGAACCAACTATGGATTCGACCATCTTCTCCAACAACTTTCAGCAAGCCGTCTACATAGGTAGACTTTAACTTCGAATACTGACGCCACTTCAAAACACAGTCAACAATTGGCTCTCCGGAAAGTTTTTCCAATATTTCTGCATTTGTTGAATAACCTGTTTTTGTTTTTTTCCCATGCGGTAATCGCTTTTCTACAAAAAGCACTTCACCAAGCTGTTTTGGAGAACCTATATTAAACGAATGTCCTGCTTCGTCAAAAATGATCTGCTGCATTTCTTCCATTTGCTTAGAAAGATATACACCAAATGCACGTACCCCCTCAGCATCAATTGCAATTCCGGTATCTTCCATAGCAGCAAGCACTACCGTCAGCTTTTGTTCATACTTTTGCAACTGCAGCATATCCTGTGCTTTAACCAATTTTTCCATTGCATCATATAAAACTGGCAAAGCCGCCAAATCTGCGTGCGGTTTTTGGGAAGAATGGTAAGGAACATGATAAGTGACACAAAGTCGTTCAATTTCATACGACGAAGTAGTTGGATTCAAAAGATAAGCACTAATTTCAGCGTCTACCGCAGTTGGATTCTCACAATCCGGCGTAATGCCATTTGCAAGTAAATACCGATATTGCTGCTTGGCACCAAATGTCAAACGATGCATCTGAAACACCTTTTGACAAATCGTATCTTTCTCGCATAAATACACTATTTCGGGTACGCTAGGATGCATAATACGCAATATGTTCCCATCAAACAAACAATATGGGATTCCTTTTTCCTTCTGCCATTGTTCCAGAACATCTTCTGTCAGTATCATCTCTGTCAGTTTCGGAACAGAAATCTCATCCGATTGTGTTACAGTATCGTGATCAGTTGCGTCCTGCAAATGTAATTTTTCCAAAAGTTTCGCCATTTCTAATTCCAAAAGCAATTCACGAACTTCTTTCTTCTGTACTGACTTCAATTGATATTTTTCAATATCAGTTTCAATTGGAGCATTTGTTACAATTGTTGCCAGCCATTTGCTACGCTTTGCATCTTCTATACCATTTTGCAGCTTTGCATATACCGATTTTGTTAGACCCGCTTCCTCCAGATGAGCATATAAATTTTCAATTGTTCCCCATTCTTGAATTAATTTTGACGCTGTCTTTTGACCTACGCCGGATACACCAGAGATATTATCTGAACTATCTCCCATCAGTGCCTTTAAATCAATCATTGATTTTGGTGCAAACCCATACTCCTCCTCAAAACGCTCTGGCGTATAGGATATAGTTTCCTTATTGGTGGCCAAACGAACGGTGACATGAGAATTGATTAGCTGTAAACTGTCCCGATCCCCCGTCAAAATTACACACTCTACATTCTGTGCCGTCGATGCTGCCGCAAGTGTCCCTAAAATATCATCTGCCTCATATCCTTCACAAGTAACCACATGAATTCCAAGCAACGTCAGCAATTTTTGAATATATGGCAGTTGCATTGCCAATTCATCCGGCATACCTTTTCGATTGGCCTTGTAACTTGCCACCGCCTTATGACGAAATGTAGGTTTTCTGACATCAAATGCCACTGCAACACCATCCGGTGATACCTCTGCTATATTTTTCAAATAGATATTCATGAAACCAAAAATGGCATGTGTATAAATTCCTTGTGTATTACTGAGCGGTCTTATACCATAATATGCACGATTTAATATGCTATTTCCATCAATTGCTAATAACTTCATATTTCCTCCTATTTCAAAAAAAGATGCGGCATTACAGCTAGGATATCCGTTATACCATCCATGCTTTCAAAATAACTGTCAGAAACAACAAAAAATACTATGACGTAAAATAAATATGCTGCAATGTTCTCTTTTTATAGTATACCATATAATTTAAAGAATTACTAGTGGTCACACCGAAAAATCTAGGGCAATTTTTCCAAACGTCTTTATCATATTACCAATTTGTTTTTGGAACACATATTGAAAAATTGGAAAGAATTCCACCGAAATTAAGTTTTTTTATTCAAAATTTTTAATTTTTGGGCAGTGCCTCTATACTTTTTTTAGTTGTTATGATACAATAAATAATAACAGACAAAATCACAGTAAACTTATCCAATACTGTCTATAATATTATAAAATAAAAAGGAGTATCATTCATGCATCAAATCACACCTTTTTTGCATTTCGGAAATCTAAAAATCCCCAAAACAGCAATGCTCGCACCAATGGCTGGGGTCGCAGATCGTGCTTATCGCCTGCTCTGCCGAGAATATCATGCCGCAGCTACAATCACTGAAATGGTATCATCAAAAGGTCTTTGCTATGGAGATAAAAAATCAGAAGAACTCTGTACGATTACCACGGCTGAACGTCCATGTGGACTACAGCTTTTTGGAAGTGAACCGGAGTTTATGGGACGTGCCGTATCACTAGTACAAAAATTTCAACCCGACTGGATTGATATCAATATGGGGTGCCCTGTGCACAAAGTGGTTTCCACAGGTGCCGGCAGTGCATTAATGAAGAACATTCCTCTTGCACAAGACATTGTAAAAGCAGCAATTAGAGAAAGCAGTGTCCCTGTTACAGTAAAGTTTCGACTAGGTTGGGACAAGCATTCGATCAACGCAATCCCATTTGCACAAGCAATGGAAGCCGCAGGTGCAGCCGCTATTGCAGTACATGGCAGAACAAAAGATCAGCTTTACAGCGGAAGAGCTGACTGGCAAACAATCAAAGCAATTAAACAGGCTGTGAAGATACCGGTGATTGGAAACGGTGATGTATGCTCAGCCGACGATTGCCTGTCAATGTACCAACAAACCGGATGTGATTTGGTGATGATAGGACGAGGGAGTTATGGGAATCCTTTCTTATTTCAAGAAATAGACGCTTTGATTCACGGAAAACCATACACACCACCGACTTTAGAACAACGAATGGAAACGATGCTTTATCACATTCGTCTAATCTTACAATGTAATTCTCAAAAGCCGCCAGAAGTTGCCATTCGTGATGCACGAAAACATGCAGCTTGGTATATGACAGGTATGTATGGAGCAGCGAAATTTCGAAACCGCTGTTATCATCTAGAGTCGTATGATGCAGCAAAGCAACTCGCCGCTGATTTTCTTGCACTACAACATGAACACCAATTCCTATAGAAAAACTTTTTTGCTGTAAAACATGCTTTCATAATTTGACAATCGTTTCGCATATACTACTCCCTTGTATATTCATATTCTGTTGAGACAATCCTATAATAGGATTGTCCTTTTTCTACTTGACAAATACCCCTTGGGGGTATATAATATAATTATCTGAAAGAAAGGGCATATACAAAATGGCAAAAAAAGTACAGATGGAATGCTGCTCTCATAAAACAAAGATTCGATCCGAAGAGGAATATAAAAAATTAATCCATCGATTAAACCGCATTGAAGGACAGATACGAGGTATTCGAGGTATGGTGGAAAAAAATGCTTACTGCCCAGATATTCTTATTCAAGTAGCAGCTGTTAATGCAGCGCTCAATTCGTTTAACAAAGAACTGCTTGCCAATCATATCCGTACTTGTGTTGTCAATGATATTCGAAATGGCAACGATGCGATAATAGACGAATTGGTTTCCACTTTACAAAAACTAATGAAATGAGGCGAATTAAAATGGAAAAATATGATGTAACTGGTATGAGTTGTGCAGCATGCAGCAACCGTGTAGAAAAAGCAGTTTCCAAAGTCTCCGGTGTTACAGCATGTTCCGTCAATCTTCTAACCAACTCCATGACAGTAGATGGCACTGCATCTCCTAACGCCATTATTTCTGCTGTTGAAAACGCCGGATATGGTGCGATTTTGAAAAAAGGAACAATACAAAGTACAGAAAAAAAACAGGAAATTACGATGAAAGACCATGAAACATCTGTACTAAAAAAAAGGCTTTTTTCCTCAATCGGATTTTTATTTGTGCTGATGTATCTATCTATGGGACACACCATGTGGAATTGGCCACTACCGAAAATTCTTTCTGAAAATCCCCTGGCAATTGGTCTGCTCCAGATGCTGCTCACTATTATTATCATGGTTATCAACCAAAAGTTCTTTCTCAACGGTTTTAAAGGTGCAATACACGGTGCACCAAATATGGACACACTTGTTGCTTTAGGATCAGGTGCATCCTTTGTATACAGTCTATATGCACTCTTTGCCATGTCTGACAGTATGATAAATGGCAATTTTGATCATGCTGCGCATTATCTCCATGAATTATATTTTGAATCCGCCGCAATGATTCTCACCTTGATTACAGTCGGGAAAATGCTGGAAGCTTATTCCAAAGGAAAAACAACGGATGCATTAAAGAGTCTGATGCAACTTTCCCCAAAAACTGCTGTGCTATGGAAAAACGGCAAAGAAATACAAGTCCCTGTAGAACAAGTACAACAGGGAGACGAGTTCCTAGTTCGACCAGGGGAAAGTATCCCGGTTGACGGCATTGTTTTAGAAGGATCCAGTGCCGTAGATGAATCGGCACTTACCGGCGAAAGCATTCCCGTGGACAAAGTCGAAGGAGACTCTGTTTCTTCAGCAACAATTAATCAATCTGGTTTTATTCGATGCAAAGCAACAAGAGTTGGAAACGATACCACACTTTCACAAATTATTCAAATGGTAAGCGATGCTTCAGCCTCGAAGGCTCCAATTGCCAAAACAGCAGACAAAGTCTCAGGCATTTTTGTTCCAACTGTCATTTTTATTGCACTAATCACATTCATTGTCTGGATGATTGTCGGCAAAAACGTTGGATATGCACTTGCACGTGCAATCTCCGTTCTGGTAATTAGTTGTCCTTGTGCACTTGGACTTGCAACACCAGTGGCAATTATGGTTGGAAACGGTGTAGGTGCCAAACACGGAATCCTTTTTAAAAATGCCGTTTCATTAGAGAAAACAGGAAAAACACAAATCGTCGCATTTGATAAAACGGGCACAATCACCAACGGCGCCCCTATTGTAACAGATATTAAACCACAGGCATCTATCAAAGAATCAGAATTACTCGCTGCGGCAGTTACTTTGGAAGCCAAAAGTGAACATCCTCTTGCAAAAGCTATCATGGCCTATGCAGATGCTCACCATATTAAACCGGATACAGTATCAGAATTTCAGGCAATGCCAGGAAACGGACTAGCTGCAAAGTATCAAGAAGATATGCTTTTTGGCGGAAATATGCATTTTATTTCAGAAAAAGTCTCAATACCCGACGAAATGCGTGCAAAGGCAAACGAAATGGCATTAGAAGGTAAAACACCATTGTTTTTTTGCAGAAACAATACATTACTGGGTATTATCGCAGTCGCAGATACCATAAAGGAAGAAAGCCCGAATGCCATTGCATATCTACAAAAAATGGGAATTCAAGTTGTAATGCTGACCGGTGATAACATCCGAACTGCAAATGCAATCGGAAAACAAGCAGGTGTCAATACGGTCATTGCTGAAATCTTACCTGCGCAAAAAGAAAAAGCAATTCAAAAACTTGCACAACAGGGAAAAGTTACCATGGTCGGAGATGGCATTAATGATGCTCCTGCTTTAACGCGTGCAGATGTCGGAATCGCAATTGGTGCAGGCACAGACATTGCGATTGATGCGGCCGATATTGTTTTAATGAAAAGCAAATTGACTGATGTTCCAGCTGCCATTCGTTTGAGTCGTGCAACATTACGCAATATTCACGAAAATCTATTCTGGGCATTTATTTATAATATTATCGGTATTCCACTTGCGGCTGGATTGTGGATTCCCATTTTTGGTTGGCAACTCAACCCGATGTTTGGAGCCGCTGCAATGAGTTTATCAAGTTTTTGTGTAGTCATGAACGCACTCCGATTAAACTTCTTTCCAATCCATCGCTATGATCATGTCAGAAAAATCAAAACAGCAGTCCATAAACTGCAACCCATCTCAAAGGAGGAAATTACAATGGAACTTAAATTTCAAATCAAGGGTATGATGTGCCCACACTGCGAAGCAACTGTAAAAAAATGTTTAGAAGCTTTTCCAGAAGTTTCTGAGGCAACAGCTAATTACAAAGAAGGTACAGCTATTGTTAAATTAAATGCACCAATTGATGCAGAAAAGTTAAAAAACGCTATTGCAGAACAAGGTTACGAAGTCGAATAATATTTCGTTCCAGATGATGTAAGCCCCTTTCTTTGCAAGAAAGGGGCTTTTACAATATGGAAATGATTAAACAAATTTTAAATAAGATAACACAAACAGATCTCTATCTTCTATTTTTTGCGCAAAAAATATACGTCCCTAAAAGTTTGACACTTTTAGGGACGCATATCAAGTTTTACTGCACCTTTCAAAAATCAAACCATGAATGTGGCATGTAAACCATTGGCTTGTTTTATACAGTATTGTTTATAATACTTTTTCTCTGCTTTGCATTTGCTTTTAAATAAATATTCACCGTATCAACTTTCTTTATCCAAGCAATATGTTACGAAGTCGAGCTAGATCCATTGCGTTTAATTTTGTATCACAGGTACAGTCAGCGTAGGAAAACTGATCTTGTGTAATACCGACACCTGTCAATAGAAATTTTTGAAGCAATACAGCATCTGCAATCGTTATACTTCCATCCATGTTAATATCCCCCACGGCATACGCCATTTGAGATGTTTCTTTATACAACACACGAATTTTAGTATAATTGCACGAAACATTATCTGTTTCCCCATTATCTAATTTTTCTGATGCTTCCCACCAACGCTGTACTATAACTTTTCCATCAGAAATCACAGCATTGATATCTTCTTCGTCTTTTGTGAATGTACCATCAAAACGGACTGAATTCTGGACATCATTTCCCAGGGTCATATTAAACGTTTTACTGGTCCAGAATACTTCACCATTTTCATCTGCCGCATTAATGGAAAGTGCACATCCCACTGTTGCCCATGAAGAACCTGCACTAGAACTTACATTTGCTGTAAATTCAATTTCCTCCAAATTTTCTGCGTCATCAATTGGAATAACAATCTCTCCATCTGCATTTGTCATAGAAGCAATATCTTCAAATATTACTTCTCTCTGCTGTGGATCCTGATCTTGACCTGGTGTCAAACCTTCAAAATCAGATGCATCATCAGTTGTTACAATCATAGCAGCTGACAGCGCAGGCAGTGTGACTGTAACTTGGTTATCTTTTACATCGTCAATTACATCCAACAATTGAATGTCCGAAGAGCCATTACATACTGCATAAACAGCTGCCGCGCGATACTCTGTATCTGTATTACTAAATGTAATAACCGTATCTTGTGCCTCAGTCATACTCTTATTGGTTAGCATAGTGGTAACTACACTGTCATCGGTGCCGTTTATAGCCGAATACGAACTTGCTAAAGAGACATCGTCTGTTTGGGTATCCACTAACGTATCACCAAAACAGCCTCCTTTTCCATCATAATTGGTATAAAGATTAATGCCAGAATAAATATAGGGACAATCATTTCCCCACATTGTCGCAAAATAAACACCTGCATCGGCATAACATCCCAGTGCTTCCGCTTGTGCGATCGTACCACTGATTTCATCGCCGCCTCCAAAGTTATATTCAGAGATTGCCAGTTTTGTTCCTGGATAATATTTATCAATAGATTCCTGAACGGTAGGCAAAAGCGGCAGATTTTGCTGACACCACTGACCAATCCAACTGTTTTCTACAAAACCCTCCTCATATAACGTTCTCACAGATTGCAACCGGTCTTCCGTACCCACTCTTGCAGATTCTGAATAATAGTGAATATCAAGTACATCCAAAAGTCTTGTGCCGCATTCTTCTTCCGCCTGTTTCATAGTATCCAAATAATAATCTATATACCAATTATATCCATTTTGGGATTGGATTTGTCCCCATTCACTTGCATCGTCGTCAGCCAAATGATCATATGCAGTATAACCATATAATGCAGGACCGAACACCTCTGCACCGGGATCAATTTCCTTGACAATGGATGCCAGTTCAATTGACTTTTCATGTAGTTCCTTCATAGAAACCTCTTCCGGATGAATCAGGCTGTGTGTATGATGCCAAAGTGCCGGCTCATTATCCAAACTATAACCCTGTATTCCTGTTGCAGATTGAGAATTCCCTAACGTATTGACAATATAGTTGATATATTCATCCATGTAAACCGTACCATCTGTCAAGTCTGGATCCATGGACAGTGCTCCGCTTTTACGAAATTCCACCTTATTCCAACGATCTGACGGTGCGGCTTCTGATGCACTAACAGATCCATTCTTGTCCGCAGATACATAACCTGCCATCTGCAAAGTAGTCATCTTATAGTTAATATTATTTTTTGCTGCTTCTTTAGACAATACCTGTACACAATCTGCCGGACGTTCAGAATTCGACAAATTATTATCCGAACTATTTTTCCAGTCAGAACCTGCGTTTGAGGCATTGGTTTCCCAATTGTATGCTGTCATACGATTTCCGCCCTGACGAATAGCAGTTGCCGTTACTTGATCATAACTATTTTGATTACCATATTGATTGATCCCGTAAATATAAGGACTAATTGCTTTTCTTTCACCGCCCAGATTTACGGATACATTCATTGAATAACTGCCATCAGATGCATCTGCACCAGATATGGGCGCCAAAACAGTTGCAGCCGTTACCAATACAGCTGCAATTAATGCTTTATACTTCATTTCTATTCTCCTTTTTCTTCGAACACTTCTATAAAAAATATGTCACAATTTCTTGAAAATATCCTCTCATTCCGTTTCTAAACCAGAGAGTTCTTCTTCTTTAGGCCAGAAACCAACTTTTTCTACAGGCTCACCCAGTTTGTTATTTGGAAAATGAAATGCACCCGTATTCCACAAATCCAAATACAGTTCATGATGCTGCAAATAATTCGTCAAGGATCTTGCCAGCGTTAAAATCATAGTCAGCGGAACACTGTACACATATCCATACACAATAGGGGGATTATCAGAAATCTCTGCTGAAACCCGCCAGACAAGTCCCATACGATCCAACTTGTCCATGATACGACTGACATTATCAAAAGGAATTTGCAGTTGCTTGGAAATATACTCCTTTGACTGCATTCGATTTCTGGCACCGCTCCCCAAATAGTAAATGATCTTCAGCGTTTCCTTATCTGCCAACATTCGAAACAAACGGATAAGATTCTCTGTCATTCCAGAATCTGTATAACTATTTACGCCTTTTTCCGGTATAGACAAAAAACAAAAATATCGAAGATCCTGATTTAGCCGTGCCAATGCGATTTCATAGTCTGTTTTTAATTCAGCAAATGTTTCCAAATCCAATGATTCCGGAAAAACTGCCTTACCAAGGTTATAATTGTTATATGCATTAAGAACAGCATAAAACAGACGCATCACCACATCTGCCCGTTTTTGCGGCTCCGTCTGACGAATTTTCGCAGAGATTAGTTCCTCTAAATCTGGTGACTCTTTTTCCTCAGCCAAACCAAACAGTACATCTAAGGAAACACCCAACACCTTCGAGATTTTCGGCAGCATCTCTCCGTCAGGATAACTTCCCTTTTCCCATTTTGAAATTGCCTGCGGTGTCACAGAAAGCAACTTTGCAAGCTGTCCCTGTGTGAAGCCGCGATTTTTACGATATTTTGCAAGATTTGAACCAAAATCCAATTTCATATGAAGTGTTCCTTTCATTTTTATTATTGTATCATATATTTTCGTTGATTTCAACCAACTATTTTTTAATTTTTAACAACTTTTAGTTGATTTTTCTGTTTTCTCATGCTTTTACAAAAATTTCAGCCGAAAAAAGCCTCGTTACAAAACGGCAATTCAAAACATGCACCTAATTGATTTAAGAGCATCTCTAAAAACCCCCTATACAAACAGAGAAAAACATAGTATAATAAGAACATGAAAGTACGACAGAGAAGTTTCTTCGATGAAGAAAACAG
>CASEVP010000094.1 GCA_949291345.1 uncultured Ruminococcus sp. | reverse complement strand
CAAAATGAAAATTTGCGATATTCTACTTATCACTATATTTTTTGTGAGTATGTGTCAACTATCATTGACAACTGAACATACAAAGAAATCTAAAGAAATAAAATATTCTTGACTTTCTTTTAATTTCGTGATATAATATGTGTTGTACCTTGAATACAACACATAACACAGGAGGGAGAAACATTATGAATCAGCGAGCAAAAAAAATAATTTCGATCATCACTACAAGTGTAATGTTTTTACTATTTTGTGGTGGAATCACAGGAATATGGCGTGCAATCGATATACACATACAATACCAAATCCCCCCTTGTACCGATGCACAACTATATAAATTGGATGGCACAAATATCAGCCACCTAATGATTGTTGCGCATCCAGATGATGAAACACTTTGGGGAGGCGCCCATTTGCAAAGCGGCGGATATCTGGTAGTCTGTCTAACGAATGGCAATCATGCAGAACGTGCAAAGGAATTTCAAACAGTACTGCAAGCATCAGGAAATATAGGTCTTATTCTTTCATACCCAGATAAAGTCGGTGGGAAAAGAGACAATTGGAATCATGTTAAGAAACAAATAAAAAACGATTTGGAAAAGATTCTGACTTTTAAAAACTGGGATGACATTGTCACACACAATGCGCAAGGGGAATACGGACACATCCACCATCAAATGGTATATCAACTGGTGACTACAGCTTATGACACAACAAATATGAAAGTCCCGCTATATGTTTTCGGCACGTACTATTCTCCCTACGCACTGCCACATTATCTATCTCAACTTACTGCAATTTCCGATGGGCAGTTACAATGCAAAGAAATGTTATTGCAATATTATCGTTCACAAGTCACTACAATCTCTAAATTTTCCCACATGAATCCCTACGAGAACTGGGAAACTGTGCGAGGGGGAAAAGAATAATGAGACAAATATATCGAAAGCATTATGATCTTTTGCACTGCATTGCATTGACACTCCTCTTTAGCGGAATTCTTGCCATAATCTGCATATGCAATCCCGGCTGCGTCTACGGCTCTCAGACAGACTGGAGCAATCAGCACTTTGCTATTCCAGAATATTTCCGAACCAGATTTTATGACACAGGCAACCTATTTCCCGATTTTGCTATGCACTTGGGCGGTGGACAAAATATCTTTCATTTTTCCTATTATGGTCTTTACAGTCCTGTCATTTTATTCTCCTATTTTTTCCCCGGTGTCCATATGTCCACCTATATCCAAATCGCTCATATATTACTCACTCTCCTCAGTACAATTCTATGCTATTTTTGGATGAAACTATGGTTCTCACAACCTATGTCCTTTCTTCTCGCTGTACTATATCTTCTCGCTGCTCCAATCATTTATCACAGTCACCATCACATCATGTTTACAAGCTACTTCCCTTTTCTCTTCTGGGCATTATTCCTTGTTCCACGTGCACTTCAAAATCATCACAGCCTGGCACTAATTTTTGCTACTGTCTTCATATTACTCACAAATTTTTATTTAAGCATTGGTGCCTTTTTCGTCATTATATTATATGCCGTCTTTTATACCTTACATCGCTATCAAAATCATATTTCTCTACGAATGCAGCTCTTCCATGCAATCGAAATAATTCTTTTTCATTTGTTTTTCAGTCTGCTTATCGCTGCTTTTTTCTTGTTACCAACCCTATTTACATTATGGAACGGACGCGCCCCCTCACAGGGAACTTCGCTACTCAACGTTTTGCTACCCAAACTAAGTACACAATATATAACATACAATCCTTTTTCTCCCGGTCTCACTTCTACTTGCGTGCTTTCCCTTCTGGGGCTATTCATGCTTCCCAAAAAATCATATCGATTTTTATGTGTAGTCTTTTCTCTATTAATATTATTTCCTCTGTTTCTCTATCTTATGAATGGTACAATGTATCTCGATGCCAAGGCATTTATTCCATTTTTGCCCATACTGCTTTTGCTATATGGTTTCTTTTTTAAAGAACTTTCGCGTAATACGATTCCTATTAAACAAACATTTCTACTCTTTTGCGTTGTTATTGCTGGAAATATCCTTTTATTTCAAGGGACAAACTATGCACACATTGCACTAATTCTGGACGGTGTTCTCATGTGTATAGCTTTTTTCCTTTTCTTCTTTCGAAGATCGCTTTCTATTCTTCTTGTTCCAACACTGCTTTGCAGCACCATTGTTTGTCTCACTGTTAATCTTAGCGATTCATATATGAAACAATCTGATGTAGCAATTATGTACGATGAAGATATACAAAAAGCAGTTAATGACCTAACCGAAACAGATAACCATTTTTACCGTATATCCAACGAATATCAAGCAGGAAATACAGTAAACTGCATATGGGGTCCGCAATATTATCGCAGCTCTGTATATTCATCCATCTACAATCGTTATTTATCCGACTTTCTCTTCACGCAAAGTCAGAGTGAAAACAGCATACGAAATGAAACAATGCTGGTACAATCAAAAAATCCATTTTTCTCAATATTAATGGGAGAAAAATATATCATTTCCTCCAAACAATTAGATCGTTACGGCTTACAAAACATCGGTAAATACGGTATCTTTTCCGTATACAAAAATAATTTGGCATTTCCAATCGGCTATGCCACATCAAACATCATGACACAGGAACAGTATCAAAAGCAAAATAGTATACAACAACTAGAATCGCTCCTCAATAATGCCATTGTACCGGCAGATGCGGTTCCCACAGATATAACATGCTCTACTTTCAACTCATCAGATATAAAAGAAACAACATTGCAATATACCATTTCTCCTATTGATAATTCCAAAGCGACAAAAATTGACGATAACTACTATATTCACAGCAAAACTGATTTTACAGTTACCGTTACATTAAAAAATCCAATCGAAGATCTTCTTTTATTACGTTTTTATGTCGACAACCAACTAGGAGACGGTTCTACAACTGATGACGTTTCAATCACTATCAATGGAATTCGTAATCGACTGACTGATCCATCATGGAAATATCAAAACCATAATAACACATTTCAATACACGATTTCATCCCAAAATCCGATACAAACGCTACAAGTTCATTTTTCTGCTGGAGATTATATGCTTTCCGATGTTAGCGCCTATACGTTTCCATATGAAGAACTGACTGCTGCAAAAAGCCATCTAGATCCCTGGCAGCTACGCCTTGACAAACTAGGGGATGACACAATGGAAGGAGATATTTGCGTCTCCAATGACGGATGGTTTGTATTATCCATGCCCTATGACAATGGATTCCATATTACAGTGGACGGACAGAAAACCGCCTATACTCACACCAATATTGACTGCATTGGTTTTCCTATTTCCCGGGGAAACCACCATATTTGTATTACCTACGAAGCACCCGGGTTTACTACGGGAAAAAAGATTTCCTTACTTGGAATCGGTCTCGCTGTGCTTTGGTGCAGTAGTAACTTCTGGTACAAAAAGAAAAAAATTAACAACAATAATTGCTTGACTCGACATCAATAACACAATACGTAATCCAATTATATTTTTATACATAAAATTTATTCATTCACTATTTCTTCAAAATGTTTTACAAAAACACAAAAAATGATACTGCACTACTTTTCGAACATTTTCAGCTAATTCAAAAAACGCTGTGAGAATGTTTTCCCATTCTCACAGCGTTTTCAAATACAATCCTGATATTTGTTATTCTAAAAAGCAACAATTGTATCTGACATGCAAACCATATCATTTACAAATTATCATAAAACATGCAAACAAACACAAAAATCGTCAAGCTAAAATAGCGTAATAGATTCCCTTATTTATTCTTGCGTTTGTTTTTTTCGCCGCGCTTCTAATTCTTCCAGCGCATCCTTTCTTGAAAGGCTAATCTTTCCTTCTTTGATTTCCATGATTTTTACGATAATTTCGTCACCAACAGAAACAACATCTTCTACTTTTTCAACGTGCTCTTTATCCAACTTGGAAATATGCACTAAACCGTCACGTCCAGGAGCAATTTCAACAAATGCACCAAACGGCTTAATTGAAACGACCTTTCCTTTATAGATAGAACCTACTTCTGGATCAATTGCAATGGTCTCAATCATTTGATATGCATTACGGCAACCTTCCATTGAAATGCCACTGATAAATACATGTCCATCTTCATTGACGTCAATCTTTACATCACAATCTGCCGAAATCTTTTGAATCACCTTGCCGCCTTGTCCAATCACATCACGGATTTTATCAACCGGTATCTGAATCTGCATCATTTTAGGGGCATATTTTGCCACATTAGGACGTGGCTCCGGAATTGCCTTAAGCATAATTTCATCTAGAATATACAATCTAGCCTTCCGAGTCTTTTCAAATGCCTCTGCAATAATTGCTGGCGTCAGACCGTCAACCTTAATGTCTACCTGAATTGCAGTGATACCCTTTTTGGTACCGCCCACTTTAAAGTCCATGTCTCCATAAAAGTCTTCTAGACCCTGAATGTCCACCATAGTCATAAACTTATCACTATCCGGCAGCGTAATCAAACCACAGGAAATGCCCGCAACCGGTGCTTTAATTGGTACGCCTGCATCCATCAATGCCAACGTAGAACCACAGATTGATGCCTGAGAAGTAGAACCGTTCGAAGACAGCACCTCAGATACCAACCGCATTGCATAGGGAAATTCCTCTACAGATGGCAATACCGGCACCAATGCACGTTCAGCCAGTGCACCATGACCAATCTCACGTCGACCCGGTCCACGACTTGGTTTCGTCTCGCCTACTGAATATGACGGAAAATTATACTGATGCATATACCGCTTTGAAGTCTCTTCATCCAGTCCATCCAATTTTTGGCTTTCACTCAATGGTCCCAAAGTAGCAACTGTCAGTACCTGTGTCTGACCTCTTGTAAATAGACCGGTTCCGTGTACACGCGGCAAAACGGACACTTCCGCAGCTAAGGGACGAATCTCATCGATTCCACGACCATCCACACGCTTTCCTTCATACAGCCATGCACGCACAATCTTTTTTTGCAGAAGGTACAAAATTTCATCAATCATACCAATTTCTTCACCACATTCTGCATCAAATGCCTCATGCACCGCATCTACAATTGGACGTAATCTTGCTTCTCTAATATTTTTATCGTTAGTATCTAAAGCATATTCCACTTGATCATGTACCATCGCATCAATTTTATCAAACAGTTCCTGATCAACTTCATGGGCTTCAAATGTAAACTTTTGCTTCCCAATCTTTTCCTGAATCTCCGAAATAAATGCAACCATTTTCTTGATCTCTTCGTGACCAATCAAAATTGCCTGCAGCATCAAATCTTCGGGCACTTCATTTGCACCAGCTTCAATCATTACAATTTTGTCCTTTGTTCCAGCAACCGTCAGCTGCAGATCATTTTTCTGGCGCTGTTCCAATGTAGGATTTAATACAATTTCTCCATCTACCATTCCTACGCTGATACCTGCGATTGGTCCGTTCCACGGAATATCCGAGATCGACAACGCTATCGAAGTAGCTATCATACCAGTAATTTCTGGAGAACAATCCGGATCCACCGCTAACACCGTCATTACAACGGAAACATCATTCCGCATGGACTTTGGAAATAATGGACGAATCGGTCGATCCACCATACGTGATGTCAAGATTGCCTTATCAGACGGCTTTCCTTCTCTCTTGGTATAAGAACCCGGAATTCTCCCTACCGAATACATTCGTTCTTCATAATCCACAGACAAAGGGAAAAAATCAATACCTTCCCGAGGTTTTGCACTTGCAGTCACATTTGCCATGACAACAGTATCCCCATAACGTACCCAACAGGAACCATTAGAAAGTTCACAAGTTTTCCCGGTTTCTACTGATAACGGTCTTCCCGCAAATATAGTTTCATATCTCTGTACACTCATTTTTTCAATTCCTTTCCCGATTCCATCCTATCTCGCTTAACCAGCAGCAGCCTTAGCAAAAAGCTCCGCTTTTTGATAAAGCTCTCAAAAAGTGCAGCTTCCTGCTAATGCAGCTGTAGATGAAATCGATATCATATACAGAAAGGCAGACAGAGATCATACCCTGTACTGCCTTTTCATTTTTGGGCTTCTTACTTACGAATGCCAAGCTTTTCAATCGTTGCACGATAACGATTGATATCCTTTTTCTTTAGGTAGTTCAGAAGATTTCTTCTGTGACCAACCATTTTCAAAAGACCACGTCTGGAATGGTGATCATTCTTATGTGTCTTCAAATGTGCAGTCAAGTCATTGATTCTCTTCGTCAAAATCGCAATCTGCACTTCCGGAGAACCTGTATCATTTTCATGTGTTCGGTTCTTTTCGATGATTTCAGTTTTTTCTTCTTTCAATAACATTATTTTCACCTCATTCTGATTTTCATCATGTACATAGAAAAAGGCAGGTGATTTCCCTATTATGAGGGCTTATTCCAAGTTCCAAGTACATGACAATAAATAGTATACCACAATTTTTGTATTTTGTAAAGTATTATTTTTATGTATTAGTTAATTTTATGATAAATAAATATATCAGTCAAAAAAATGCAATTTACAAACTTTTGAAAATGCATTACTACTTTTATTTTCAAGCATTCCGCAATCAGTATACTATACAAATAATATTTTATGAAATTATTTTTCCTTTATGAGAGCGCGAAGAACCACTGTTTCGATTTCTACCCTTCTTACTTTTGGGCTCAATCGGCTTTTCCTTGCCCCCCATATCTTCAAATACTGTTTCTTCTTCTGATGTTGTATCCAGTAATTCCGGATTCACTTCTCCACGCTGTTCATAATATGGATTAATAATATACTTCTGAATCACTGGGTAACACTGAAATGCAATCACCAAGCCCAACCATGAAGCTGGCATAAATGGCAACAGAAACAGCAGAATCATAGAGTAACGCAAGTTGACAAACAAAAAGACGAGAACATACACTGCAATTACTGCCACAAGGATCAGCAGCGTCACAGCATTAGTTTTCAAAGCCACAACAGATAGCGCAAATGCATTTTTCACTACATTTTTCAAAGAAAGATTGGTAGAAATCATCATTAAGAACATATAAAAATTCATAATCAATACAATTAAACCCACGCTGAGTGTAATAGCAAAAAAGACATAAAACAGCTTACTGCCTGTTTGTTCAATTAATTTGGGATATACATAAAATGCAGCTGCTATACAACAAACCAACAAACAATCAATCAATCCAATAACCAGACTATGTTTGAATTCAGTACGAATTGTTCGAAAAAATTCGTTCACCAAAAACGTAGGCTTTTCCATCACAAAATTCTTTAATATCTTCATATGCGCAGCCGTTGCCGGACCAATTAAAATAACAAACAAAATCAGACACGCAACTGCCAGAGTGAAACCAACACCAGACTGCACAACAAAGTACAACAAAACAGCACCAAGCAGTGGAAGAAAGAACAAAAAATACAACAAATTTAATTCAATTAGCTTCCAAAACTTTCTGCCAAAAATCTCAAAAAAGCGAAAAAGCCCTTTTTTCTTAGGCGCATTTTTTGCAATACCAGATCCTGCTCGCTCATAGTTTCCACCAAACAAACCCATAAACATCATTCCTTTCTTTCCACTTCTAAGGCTATAATCAACCAATATCTGACAAACAAGCCGCATAGAACAAAAAACTGTATAACAATGCCGCAATGACGAGAAATACAGCGAGCACTAAAAAACGAACACAATACATTCGAAAACGATGATACATATTCTCCTCCGGCTCATCACGAAATCCATAAACCAAAAATAAACGAGAAAATCGCACGGATTCCCTTGCTCCAACCACCATCAACACTGACATCGGCACAAAATACAATAATAATGCTACACTATACAGCACTGCGTTGCCACTACTGCACTGCATTTGAAAAGAGCCACCCATACAAACTCCATAGCCAAACAAGATCAACATGGCAAACGGCTGTCCAATTGCAGAAAAGCCCAACAAAAACAGGCATAACAAGAATAGTGCTACACCACCAATCGCCTCTGCAAACAATGAAAACATACCACAGGGGGTTTGAAAAAACATTCCCATAAAGCTTGCCCATTGAATAGGAATCCCCGGATATTGCCACAATAACATGCCAATGCCCGATGCCGCCCCGGACAGTACAATACCAAACAGCATCAAAAACATCCTTTGTTTTCTCTCACTGGTTGTCAAAGTCGTTCTTTTTCGGATCATAAAAACCGCTCCTTTGCTTTCCGACGTATTGATTCAGAATCCGTCCACATAGGAAACGAGTAAAGATTTTCAAACACATTTTTTCAATAACAAGGCAAAAATGCATAGACTAACATTTTTAACAAAGTTATCAGCAAAATCAGCCGAAAAGATGTTTACATATTCCTATGTCAAAAAACTCAATGCATGTTTTACATGCATTTGTGCTACATCTTATGCAAAGGTATATTTTCTTAGAACGATCTACTGTAAAGGTAATTATGTTCCGCATTTTAACGGGTGGAATTCATCTTACTTCGCCAGTTCATAGGCACGCTTTGTACAATGCATGCACGCATCATCCACAATATCCGTAAGTTTTCCCGCGTAAAAGCGATCTAGTCCTGCAAGAGTCGTTCCACCAGGAGATGACACTTGACGAATCAATTCGTCAATGGTATATCCAGATTCCCCTATCATTTTGGCAGAACCTACAAGTGACTGCACAAATAATTTTTTTACTGACTCTGCGGGCAAACCTATCTTTTCTGCATAATCCAGAAAACCCTTTGCAAACAAATAAATAAATGCTGGACTACTGCCATTAATGGCAATAATCTCCTTCATTTGTTCCGGAGCAATCTCCGCCGTGATACCACAACTTTCAAATATCTGCCGTACCACCGCAAATTCGGTTTCTGTCACAGATTCATCCTTTGCCAGTGCCGTTGCACCTACCCCTAACAACAGCGGCGTATTTGGCATAGCTAACACCACTTTTGCATTACGAACAGTCAGCTTACGAATAAAATCTGCCCCAATACCTGCTGCAATTGAGACCAAAACCATATCTTCCGCTACCACATCTGCAATTTTGGGAAGCACTTCTTCAAACTTTTGTGGTTTGATTGCCAAAAATAAAAACTGGCTTTTTTGTGCAACTTCCCGTTCCGAATCACATTTTTGCACTCCGTAAGGTGCCAGTGCTTCTACCTTTTCCGGCGAAGTATTGTATGCATACAAATTTATCTCCTTGTGCAGCGTGCTCGCTGCAATTCCTTTCATAATGGCACTTCCCATATTTCCTGCGCCCAAAAAACCAATGGAATACATAACCAGTTTCCTTCTTTCTGATAAATGATAATATGGATATTATACTATATTTCTTGCCATTTTGCAAGCATTCTTCCTTTTTTATTTCTATCCATCTTTGTCTATCATTAAGGCATGCAACCCAATCAAAAAACATTGGCAGAAATGCATGCCATATATAGAAATAATTATTGTTTTGCAATAGAATATGTCGTTGAAGAAATACCTCGTTTTACCATACCAATTCTTACATTAATATACAAACAACAGCATAAATCAGATATACAAGTTGTTGTAATTACGCCAGCTTTCAAAATAATTCCACTAGTGCAAACAAATACTTTTTGGGTATTTCCGGACTTTATTTTTTTACTAAACCATAGTATCATCAAAACAGCAAAAAAAGTACTGTTATATAACGATTACAAAAAGTTACATCATTATCTAACTGTACTTCCCAAAAAAGCGACTTACCTTCTAGTAGTAAGTCGCTCTTGTTGTCTAGAACGAATTTATGTTGCAAATTGACCTCATGCAACTTTTTTTAATATAGCAAGACCATTGTTGCTATATTCTCTTTTTATAATCATTGCGTATCTTCTGTCGGCAAATTTTCTGCTTGTTCAGCCACACGTGCTGTTAAACCATTGACCTCCACTGCAGGATCATCCAAATCAATCAACAGATAACGACGTCCGTCCACACATTGAGTACGTACTTTATCCGTGGCATCTTTTCCAATCGCAATGGTAATTCCATCAAATCGAATGGTTGTCTTACTTTCCACAAGATTTGACACCGCAATTGGTTTTTCTCTGGTAATTTCTCGATATGCCATCTGCATTTCCTCCGCTTTTTCCTGACTTACACCGGAATCTAACAATACATCCCGTACTTGTATATCATCTAAAACCGAAAGTTCTGCTTCGTTCGCATACTCCGCCGCGATATCACGAATTTTATCATTGACACTCGTAATTACCGTATAACTGAGTTCGTCAGAAACAATCTCCTGCATCATGCCTTGAAATGTTTCCTTTTGTTCCTGTGCAGTACTTTGGAATGTACAGCCCAACACATTTTCAATGATACTCACATTGATGTTCTTTGCTTTATGCGCCGAATATAAAACGTGATTGACATCTGGTCCTCTTCCCGTAAATGTGGGGTACAAAAATCCATCTGTAGGAATTTCTGCAACAATTCGATCATAAGCTGACTTTTTCTCAATCGCATTCTCACTTTCATTATAAATCAGTCCGTCAATGCGTACTTCGACCGGACAAATCGCAGCCACCAAAAAACGATATTCCTGACTTTGATATGGATCTATCTCATCACTTTTCGATTTTTGAAATACCGTATATGTACAATGCCCTATGAGAATCGCATAAGTTGAAACATACTCCATATTTCGTACAATTTGATCGATCAATACGGAAACAGCATTTTCATTGTCTAGTTTTGTTTCCAATGCCTCATATAATATCGCCTGGCTTCCCCCTTCCTCGTATGCATTGCTTGGAAATTCATACTCCTGTAATCCCTTCCCCAACGTTCCCGCAAGCACTCGTTTGAGTGTTGCCATCAGACAATCGCTCTCTTCGGAAGAAATATTATGATAAGCACGGTTGCTAACACAACGTACATTTTTTTCAGAATCTGCGTAT
>CASEVP010000093.1 GCA_949291345.1 uncultured Ruminococcus sp. | reverse complement strand
CAGGTGTTACATTGGCAGAATTGGACGGCATTGCAGTCACAGCCTATCCAGGGTTGATTGGTGCGTTATTGGTAGGGGTGAATTTTGCCAAAGGACTAGCGCTTGCCGCCAAAAAACCGCTAGTGCCGGTACACCATTTGGCAGGGCATATTGCATCGAATTATATTGCGCATCCAGAATTAAAACCACCTTATCTATGCCTTGTCGTCAGTGGTGCACACAGTCATTTGGTAGAAGTACAGTCTTACACAACGTTTCGAATCCTAGGCAGAACAAGAGATGATGCTGCCGGTGAATGCTTTGATAAATGCGCCAGAGCAATGGGATACCCATATCCGGGAGGTGTACATTTGGATAAAGCTTCAAAAATGGGAAATGCACATGCATATCACTTGCCCAAACCGAAAATTTCGGAAAATGAATTTGACTTTAGTTTTTCTGGATTAAAAACATCAGTGATTAATCTTTTACATCATGCCGAACAAAAAGAAGAGCATATTTGTATTGAGGATCTTGCTGCTTCTTTGCAGGATACGATTGCACAAATCTTGACGGATCATACCATGCGAGCCGCACATACTTACGGATATCGTACCATAGCAATTGCAGGTGGTGTATCAGCGAACAGTGGTGTACGATCCGCGTTGCAGGAGGCTTGCCATGCGGAAGGGTATCAGTTATTTATGCCGCCGATTTCTCTGTGTGGAGACAATGGTGCTATGATTGCATGTGCGGGTTCTTATGCGTTTGAGGCAGGAATTCGAGGAGGTTCCAATTTGAATGCAAGTGCGACAATGGAACTGACTGCATGGGGAAAATAACGTTAACCGGAAGAGTGTGCATTGAAAAACTGTATTTGCAAGGTCATTCGATATCATTTTTCGTCTGATGCGTTAAAAATCTTTAATGGGGGAAAGATAGCTTGCGGTTTTTTACCTCATCTAAAAAGAGAATTAATTTGATAATCTTCACATCGATTTTATATGAA
The DNA here is from genome assembly GCA_949291345.1 of uncultured Ruminococcus sp. Taxonomy (GTDB): domain Bacteria; phylum Bacillota; class Clostridia; order Oscillospirales; family Ruminococcaceae; genus Ruminococcus_C. The sequence continues at coordinate 3,747 of CASEVP010000093.1, read as the reverse complement.
CAAATCCCAATATAACGGCAAAAAATGTTTTTTGTACAAGGACAAATGGAGCGTATTCATGAACACATTCTGAATATTGGGAGGTTTTTTTTGAAATTGCTTGACACATTACGAGAATTTGGGTATAATAAAATGTAATGGGTCAATTAGGAAAAAGATCCAGAAAATATAGCAGAATTGCTATAAAAAATTTAGGAGGTAGTACCAATGGCATTGACAAATAATAAGAATGTGCTGCAGTGGGTAGACGAGATGGTTGCCCTAACAAAGCCGGAAAAGGTCGTATGGATTGACGGCTCGAAGGAGCAGTTGGATTCACTGACAGAAGAGGTAACTTCTCTGCCGGAGGGTAATCGTGATAAAATGTATAAGTTGAACCCGGAAAAGTTGCCGGGGTGTCTGTATCACCGTACTCTGCCAAATGATGTGGCTCGTGTAGAAGATCGTACTTTTATTTGCACTAAGAATAAAGAAGATGCAGGTCCGACTAATAACTGGATGGATCCGGAAGAAATGAAGGCAAAGCTCACACCATTGTATGACGGTGTTATGAAGGACAGAACCATGTATGTTATTCCGTATTCCATGGGACCCATTGGTTCTCCTCTTGCCAAAGTAGGCGTTGAGTTGACAGACTCTATCTATGTTGTTTTAAATATGAACATCATGACACGTATGGGTGCTGATGCATTTAAAAATCTGGGTGATACTTCTAACGATTTTGTACGTGGTCTGCATTCTAAGGCAGATGTTGATCCGGAAAATCGTTATATTGTGCATTTCCCGGAAGAAAATACAATCTGGTCTATTAATTCTGCGTATGGCGGTAACGTTCTTTTAGGAAAGAAATGCTTTGCACTGCGTATTGCCTCCTTCCAAGGTAAGAATGAAGGCTGGATGGCAGAGCATATGCTGATTCTCGGTGTGCAGAAGCCGGATGGTACAACCACTTATATTTCTGCTGCATTTCCGTCAGCTTGCGGTAAGACCAACTTGGCAATGCTGATTCCGCCGGAAGGCTATCTAAAGAATGGTTATAAGGTATTTACCGTTGGTGATGATATTGCATGGATGAAACCTGGCAAGGATGGCAGACTATATGCAATTAATCCCGAAAACGGTTTCTTTGGTGTAGCACCGGGTACAAATGAACATTCGAATCCAAATGCACTGGCTTGCACAAAGTCAGATACCATCTTTACCAATGTTGCGTTAAATAATGCAGATAATACTGTATGGTGGGAAAAGTTGGATAAAAATCCGCCGGTTGATGCAACAGAGTGGAAGGGTGAAAAGGTAAACGGTCCAGAGTATATTGCAAATGGTGGCAAGTTGGCACATCCGAACTCTAGATTCACTTCTCCGGCAAAGAACTGTCCTTGCTTGTCTCCTGAATTCAATAATCCGGAAGGCGTGCCGATCTCTGCCATTATCTTTGGCGGTCGTCGTGCCTCTACCACACCTTTAGTATATCAGTCCTTTGACTGGGTGCATGGCACGTATATGGGTTCTGCTGTTTCTTCGGAAACAACTGCGGCTGCTACTGGTGCAGTAGGTGTTCTGCGTCATGATCCGATGGCTATGAAACCGTTCATTGGTTACAATGTTGGTGACTATTGGGCACATTGGCTTGAAATGGGCGAAAAGCTGGGCGACAAGGCACCGAAAATTTTCAATGTTAACTGGTTCAAGACTGATGATGAAGGTAACTTCTTGTGGCCTGGATTTGGTGATAATATGCGTGTTTTGGATTGGATCATCAAGCGCTGCGAAGGCACTGTTGATGCTGTTGAGACACCGATTGGATACGAGCCAAAACCAGAAGATATCAATGTAGACAACCTAGTTTATGAGGGCAAGAAGTTTACTTCTGAAGATATCGCTGATCTTTTGAAGTTGGATATGGATCTGTGGGAAAATGAAATTACCGAAATGCGTAGATATTATGATGAAGATATCACTGCTAAGGGAGGTCATGTACCATCAGCTCTGTATGAACAGTTGGATAAACTAGAATCTCGTATTAAAGCAGCAAAGTAATTGTCAATTATATTGAATGGAGAAAATGTATGTTGTTTATGGAGGATTGCAAAAACAGTTCTTGCATAAAAATACAATAGGCTGTTACCAGATTCTAAATATGTGATAAAAATGCACAAATTTATCATAAACGCATACGAAATTCTCTACCAAGAGTTTGGGAGAGAAGATAAAGCAGAATGCAGATAAGATAAAACAGGCAGTTGCTCGAAGAGGGCAACTGCTTGTTTTTGTTTAAATAGATGATTCTCAACAATGCTTTTTGTTTTATGGAATTCAGATTAGAAATTTGAAACAGCTATAAATTATACATTGGATTTCGTGAAACTTTTGATTCTTGCAGCAAGAAAATCTTGAATTTGTTTAAGATCAGTGGTTTCAACTATACCATTTTTATCAATATCTGCCACTTTATAAGAAAGTGTATTTGTAAATCCATACATATATCCTTGCTTTGCGAATGCTAAATCAAAGGCATTAATCGTCCCATCTGTATTAACGTCACCAGGAATAACTGTTTCTAGTTCTACTGCCATTACAATATAGTTTACAGATTCATTTGAACCGCCATTCGTACACAGAGTGAGTTCTTCTCCTGCCTTAATATCTTTTTTGAAAAGAATCTGAGTAAGGTCGTTTGACATTGATATTGTAACGCCGGATTTTTTCCAATTTCTAAGCCAGTTTGGAAGTGGATTTGTAACACGAGAATCCATTGCAACATAAACGGTAATATCTGCACCAGCTGTAAATGTTCCCAAATCAGTTGTAATAAGTTTTGAATCACAGTCTGTTCTGATAGTTTCAGCACCAACTAAATTATCAGGAAAACTTGTGACTGAAAGTTTGCGGTCGCCAAAAATAACAGAACTTGTTCCTGTATTATTGTAAATAGACCAATCGTTGCCGTTTTCACTGTCAAATACCTGAAGATTTTTTATAAGAGTGCCATTAAGAATAATTCCTCTCTTTTTGGCAAAAACAAGATAGTTTGTATTATTGCCGTTTCCACCATTCATGCCCAATGTGACCGTTTCACCGGAATTATAATTCTTTTTATATAGATCGAAGGTTAGATCACTTGTTGCAGCAATATTTCCTTCAGTTTTTTCCCAGTTTTTAAGCCATTCAGGTAGAATAGGTACAACACGAGTATCTACTGCAACATAAACAGTAATATCATCTCCTGCCATGAACATTCCTAAATCACTGGCATACATCTTTGAATTACAGGCAGTTCTAACAGCTTCCGCACCCACTAAACTCTGTGGAACGCTTGTTGCTGTGATTTCACGATCACCAAATATTACAGCGTCTTCCTCAAAGCTTTCATAAAGTGTTTTTATCTTAGCGCCATTTACATATAGATCCACACAGTTGATATCGGATATGGTAGAGTAACGAAGCGTCCATGTAAATGTGCCAGCTTTATTTTGAACCATAGTCAATAATCTGGACAGAAAAAGGCGAAAAGGATTAAGATTGAAGTAAAGATTTTTCAAATTGAACGGGCGACAAGTAATTAATAGACGAGTGAACGCGATTACGATTATAAAAGCCATTAATGTAATCAAAAAGTCTGATTTTAGCCTCGTCGAAAGAAGAATAGTGTTTCAGGTAGACTTCTTCCTTCTTCAAAACAGAATGAAAAGATTCCATGGGAGCGTTATCAAAAGGACAGCCTTTTTTACTGTATGAAAGCCTGAA
>CASEVP010000092.1 GCA_949291345.1 uncultured Ruminococcus sp. | reverse complement strand
CCAATTGCTTCCATTCTCCTGCGAAATTCATTTCGCGCCTGAATTGCAGCTTCCGACAGGGAGTAACGCGTGATACCGCCGTGTCCTGCATCTCCGAACTTTGAAAATGTCTTGATCATATCCTTCATTCGCTCCAAACTGCACGTGTACATACAACATACGCTTCCTTTCTGATACCTTGATTTCGGTTTTATGATTCCTGTACACATTGCTCCGGAATTCGCAAGCAATGCTCTAATAATTCCCGTACTTCATCCGCAGATACGTAAAATGCCCGATAGCGCAATACGTCCGCAGACTCTAACACCAACAGAAAACAATCATCCCAGTCGTTGCACGTTATGGATGTCACCCAGAAATATCCCTCTTTATCTGTCCCGATCTGCCGCAGCAGTTCTGTCTTTCGTGCCACCCCATAGAGGATGCCGTCCCATGGCACTGGAAATCGCAAGGTCTTGGCAAAAGGCTGCTTCATTGTTATTGTAACGCCTACCTCGTTCGAAGTCAATGCCACTGTATTACGTACCTTCTGCGAAATCGTACGAAAGTGATCTGCCGGTAATATTTCTGCCAGCGCCATATTTTCCTCTATATTTGCGTAATGCCCTGAAACCACACGCCTCATCTCCTTCATATTGCTATTCTGCAATCCATGCGTCTACTTCACAAAGCACCGCATCCATCTTCGTCATTTCTTCCCGTAACTGTTCTGGTGTAATAATCAGCGGCGGTGCAACAAGTACCACATTCTCATGGGTGTATGTTGCAAATCCCTTCTCCATCAGGCTCTTGCAGATCTTACCCATTGTACCCTCCGGATCCTTTCCGTAGGGTACAAGCGGCTCTTTGGTTTCCTTACTCTTCACTAACTCAATACCGGCAAACAACCCGATATATCGTACATCCCCTACACAGGCATGCTTCTGCTTGAGGTCTTCCAGAATTTTTCCCAGAACCTTCCCAGACGATACTACATTATCCAGAACGTGCGCTTCCTGATAATAGTTCACACATGCCACCCCGGCAGCACATGCCAGAGGATGTGCACTATAAGTCAATCCGCATGACAACATGTGCTCGTCAAAATATGCCGCAATCTCTTTCCGGACTGCTACGCCGCCGAGCTGAATGTATCCGCAGGTTACACCCTTGGCAAAGGTGACAATATCCGGTACCACATCGAAGTTCTCAAAAGCAAACATTTTACCTGTTCTCCCAAATCCTGCCATGACTTCATCGCAAATCATCATGATTCCGAATTCATCACAGATCTTCCGAACCCCAGGCAAATATCCCTTCGGCGGAATGATAATACCGTTGGAACCGGTGATGGTTTCCACCTCGATAGCAGCTATCCGATCCGAGCCTTCATAGATCACCTGCTCACGCAGCTTTGCCAGATAGTACCTTGTTGCCTCTTCCTCTGATGCAAAGGTAATGGGTTCCCGGTAGATATACGGATCGAAAAATTTAATAAATCCCGGAATGCCTGGTTCCAATGGATAGCGTCTCGGTTCTCCTGTCAGATTTCCTGCACCAAATGAGGAACCGTGATAACTCCGATACCGGCTGAACACCTTGTTTCTACCAGTATACATCCGTGCAATTTTGATGGCATTTTCATTGGCATCTGCACCTGCATTAGTAAAGAAAACTTTCCCGAATTCATCTGGCAACAGATCAATGATCGCCTTTCCAAGCTTTGCACGATCCTCGTCCCCGTAAGAGGGACCGATGTAGCAATACTTATCCACCTTTGCCTTAATGGCATCTCCGATTGCCTGATTGCCATACCCCAAGTTGACGTTTACCTGCTGGGAAGACATATCCGCATAACGCTTCCCGTCATAGTCATAGAAGTAAATACCCTCCGAGTGCTTCACAGGAATGGGCTTTAAGCCTTTCTGTTTGCTCCACGATTGCAGAGTGTATTGGGTTTGCATTTGCTGAATTTCTTTGCCTGTCATGTTTTCTTTCCTCCAACATAATTTGATATCACATATCGCTGAACATGCCACGAATCAAAAATGCTATAAGAATTCGCATCTTATCACATTCTCCCAAATCGGTCTGCATGATTTTCTTGATATGTCGTAGCTTATAATTTATCGTATTGCGGTGTACCTGCATTTCATCTGCAACCCTTTGTATGCTGCACTCCGAAAACAGATACCGCCGCAAAACTTCCACATAATCTGCATGGTGCTTTTTGTCGTATTCTATCAAAACGCCCAGTTCCTGTGCTTGGAAATTGTCCAATACTTTCCGGTTCCGCACACCGTACAGGATCTGATATACGCCAAGCTCTGTATAACTCAAAAACTGCCGATGACGTACTTTACAAACAGCACCTGCTGCTTTTGCATGCGCATATAGATCCGATATAGATTTATAACCTATCTGCTCTTCAGAGATGCCGCCATAAATATTTCCACTTTCAGACAAAATCTCTGCTACCTGCATAACATACTGTTTGATTTTCTCCCGTTCGATGTTCTGTCCAATCAGACATATACTCTGCTCAATCCGGAAAATGCAGATGGGAAGACGACTTTTTCGAAGAACCCGGTATACATGAAACTGCATCTGTTCCCACTCCAAATCCGAAATATCACCATCCTTTGCCTGAAGATACAACAACATCACCTGATATCGTCCATCCTGAAGAAAACCCGCCCGCTCTAAAACTCCTTCGTAAGCCTCAGCCTTTTCCGGTGCGAATATCAGGATGCGAAAAGCAGATGCCACACTGTGTTCATGCTTTTCGTTCTGCACAATACGATGGCAAAAATCATAGGTCACATCAATGATATGCACCGACCACGGCAGCACAAACAACGGAAACGCATGTTCCGCACACCAAACAATCAAATGCGGCGGTACTTTCTCAATGTATGGCCCCAGATTGATGACGAGTCCGATTGCACCATGTTTTTGGAGCTGCTCTGCATAGGGCAACAACCAGTTGACACCACGCTGTGCAATTCCTGTTGTAAAAATCAATTCCTGTCCATTGATGAAATGAGATACTTCAATATCCTCAATGATATGCACCCAGCGAACCACATTGTCCATGCCATCTTCCCCGGCAATCAACTTCATCTGATACGTATTTTCCACATTTACGCAGAGTTGCGAAAGTGTTAGTGCCATGCTGCATCACCTTTTTTCCTCACACTCCGATTATGTTAATACTGTTCCCGACGCGATCCGGATGCAATGGCACCCACCGGGCATACCAGTTTACAAAGAAAGCACCCGACACACGCACCAGCCCGCAAGACTGGCCGCCGTGTCTCTTTGTCAAACGTAAGCGCCTGATGCCCTGCATCCAGACAGGAAATATAACATCTGCCACAGCCTACGCAATCATTCCTCAAAAACTTTGGATAACAAATGCTGCTTCGATTCAATTGATCCGGTGTGGTCACCGCCGACAATGCAGTACCAACCACATCACGCAGCTGCTTCACCTTATGCCGTCGCATATAATCCGACAACCCGTCTATCAGATCCGTGATAATCCGATACCCATACTGCATCACTGCTGTCGTAATCTGGATATTTTCACACCCTAATGCCAGGAACTGAAGTACGTCTTTCCAGGTTTCTATGCCGCCGATACCGCTTATGGGGACGCCTTTTAATTCCTTTGCAGATGCCATATCATAAATATATCGCAACGCGATAGGCTTTACTGCTTTTCCAGAATAACCGCTGACAGCTGTCTTGCCAAGTACGCCCGGCATTGCTGTCATGGTCTCTACATCTATGCCTGTAATGGATTTAATGGTGTTAATTGCCGCCAGTCCATTTGCGCCTGCCTCCACTGACGCAATCGCCGGTACTGTCATATCGGTAATGTTAGGCGTCATTTTTGCCAGCACCGGTAAATTTGTACCACGTTTTGTCGCAGCTACATAGGCTTTCACCAGTTCTGTGTTTGTTCCCACATCGCTGCCCATACCATCTACTGACATCTGTGGGCAGGAAAAGTTGCACTCGATGATATCACAGCCTGCCTGTTCAACAAGTGCTGCAAGCTTCGTCCACTCTTCCTCCGTTTCTCCCATAATCGATGCGACAATAATGCGATCTGGAAAATCCTGCTTCAACTGTCGGAGAGAATTTAGGTTTTCTTCTAACGTGTGATCCGAAATCTGTTCCAAATTCCGAAACCCTAAAAACGGATAGCCTTCCCGACTTACCGCATCAAACCGAGGCGAAACCTCCTTCGGACAATAGAATCCGATCGTTTTAAATACAATACCACCCCATCCCTGCTCCAACGCACGGGCACACATCTCATAATTGCTCGCCACTACCGATGAAGACAAGAAAAACGGATTGATACATTTGACACCGCAAAATGTGATGGACAAATCCACCGGTTCCTGCTGCTGTGCTTCAGGCAGCTGCTTCGCCATGGATGCAAGGGGTATTCCACGCATACACGCTTTTTCACATTGCTTTGCATGACATGCCTGACAATCCGTGCCGTTCAATGCACGCTTGGCACGATGCAGGTTGTCAAACCGAATACTCTGTACCATAGCCGCAGGATCTGCACCGGATTCGCAGGCATTTGTACACGGTGCATTCCAACATAGCAAACATCTTGCCGCTTCCTGCTCAATAATAAGTTCCTGTTTTTTTGTTATATTTTCTGCCAACGTGTCATCCCTCTTTTTTCTTCTGCGTTATTGCAGCTTGCATTTCACAAATTTGCCCCAGCCGGGTTCTCCTAAAAATTCTCCATCCTCGTAAACTAGTCTGCCTCGCGAATATGTCTGAACCGGATAACCGTGCATCTTGTAACCTTCCCATATGGTATGGTCACAATCTGAATGCATCTTGTCGTTGGTGACAATAAAGTCTTTCTCCGGATCGTAAATGACAATATCTGCATCCATTCCTACCGCAATTGCACCCTTTTTCGGGCATCCGAAAATTTTTGCCGGATTCGTCGCACACAATGCAACTGCCTGCTCAAATGTAATATCACCTTGGTTCGCAGCAGATAACATGTACGGATACATATTCTCAATCCCGGCACAGCCGTTGGGAATTTTGGTGAAATCATCCTTTCCCCAATCCTTTTCATAGGACTGGAAAGGGCAATGGTCTGTTGCAATCGTGTCAATATCTCCACGGCGAATGGCATTCCAAAGTGCTTTACGGCTCTCTTCGCCTTTCATAGGCGGTGAGCATACATAATTGCGTGCATCCTCCAACTTATATACGTCATTGGTAAACTCCAGATACTGCGGACATGTCTCTGCATATATAGGGTATCCCTCATCTTTCGCACGAGTCACCGCTGCTACACCATCCTTGTTTGCCAGATGCACGATATAAAGCGGTGCGCCTGTTGCCTTCGCCCAAGCAATGGCACGGGCATCTGCCTCTGCCTCCACAAATTCCGGACGTGATAAATAGTGATACCAAGCATCTGTCTTCCCCTCTGCAAGAAACTGCGCTGTCAAGGTGTTGATAATCTCGTTATTCTCTGCGTGTACCTCGATCAGTGCGCCGACCTCCTTCGCCTTATTGAGCACCTGATAGAATACACCATCCGTCACACCAAAGTCATATACCATGAATACCTTGAACGACGGTACACCATACGCCACAGCATCCTCAATTGTATCCAAAAGCCCATTACTGACATCCTTTACCGCAACATGAAAGGAATAGTCCACTGCTGCCTCCGGTGCACACATGGCATCTCTGCGCTTGATGGCGTCTACCATGGATTCTTGAAAATCCTGCAGCACAAAATCGAATACTGTTGTCGTGCCGCCGCATGCAGCTGCTCTTGTTCCTGCAAAATACCCGTCAGATGAAACAGTTCCCCCAAAGGGCATCGCCAAATGTGTATGGGCATCAATTGCACCGGGGAGTACCAGCTTTCCGGTGGCATCCACTACCTTATCGTAGCCATTTGGACAAATATCTTGCCCGATCTGAGTAATCATTTCACCTTCTACTGCAACATCTGCTTGAAAGCTTCCGCTTGCTGTTACGACAGTACCATTCTGTATCAATATCCGCATTATAAAACGCCTCCTTAATCCTGCTTGAGCTTATATACCAGCTGCAAACCAGAACGCTGATATACCTGTGCCACTTCCAACAGTTCCATACCTGCTGCGTCAGCAGAAATCAGGTTGCAAAACCATGTTACACCAAAGTCTACTGTGCCGTTATATACTGCGGTTGTCTCCGAAATATCACCGCCGCCGGGTGTAATTGTTACGTTCAGTCCTACCTCATCATAATAGCCCTTGTCTAGTGCTACATAGTAGCCCATAAACTGTGCCTGCGGCAGCCATTTGAGCTGAATGGTGACATCTGTCTTTTCCGGTGTACCAAAGTCATCCGCCACAGCTGCCTCCCAATAAGAGGTATCGCGTACATCGTCCAGTTCCAGTGTACCCAGCTTTTCTGCTGCTGCAGAGTCATCTAGTTTGACGTACTGCTTTGCCAAATCCAGTGTCTGCTGCATTGCACCCTCTTCCATCTGACCCAAATTTTCCAGTCCAACATCCTCACCTTCCATGTTTGTGGTCACCAGCTTTGCAACCTCTTCTGCCATGTATGCCTGGTGATCCGGGGATACCGATGATCCATAGTTGAATACAATATCTGCTGCCTCATCCGGGTTTTCACATGCGTACTCCCAGCCCTTCATCGATGCAGCAATAAATGCCTTTACCGTGTTCGGATTTTCCTGAGCAAATGCTTTAGTGCAGAAAATGTTATCCTCCAGCATGGCGACACCTTCCTCGTTCATATCGATGACACCTACTGTATCTCCATAGCCATAACCGCCGTCGTAATCATTCTTTACCAGTCCAAGTTCGTTATAAGTCATAGCGGACGCCAACATAAGGGAATCGTCGTCGAAGCTGTCCATGTCAAAGGACTGGCTGACAAATTCATTGGGAAGATCATACTTGGTAAGCAGTGCCAGCAGTTCATATTCATTGCCGATGCCCCAGTTGCCGATCTTGCCGGCTGCCGATGCAGTCTTGAGAATTTCTTCCGAGGAAGTTCCTGCTTCAAAATAGCTTTCGCTTCCCTTCGAAGACTCCGAAGTCTCACCGCTGCCGCAAGCAGTTGCCATCGCTGTCATCATACCTACTGCAGAAAGCATTGCTGTTATTCTCATATACTTTTTCATCTTCAATCATCCTTTCCTTAGGGAATCCGATTACGGATTCCGGTGAGCCGCCTGATTAAACTGCACCAGGTCCTTTTGTGTTTTGTGAATTTATTTTATATCACTGCACTGCGTTTATTTTCGCTTATGCAGGAATATACTCTCCAATATCATGGAAATCAAATACATACCAATTCCAAGCACGCAGGCAACCACAATATATGCCCACGCAGTTGCGTATTGCGCCGTTACAATGTTTTCCCGTATCATTCGCCCAACACCTACGATGTATTCCGCAAAATATTCACAGACGATCGCTGTAATGACTGCCAGTGGTACGCTGACATGCAGTGCAGTAAAAATATATGTGATACTGTTTGGCAACCGCAGTTTCCAGAAAATCACGAATTTGTTTGCGGCATATGAATACATCAAATCCTCAGAAAAAGGCTTTACTTCCGTCAACCCACGATAGGCGTTGATACTCATGGTCGCTGTGCAAAATATCATTACAACTATACACTTTGCAACCATACTCCGGAACTCCACATCCGAACTGACATCTCTTGTCCAGTTGATGATTACCGGTGCGAGAGCCACAACCGGAACCGCATTAAAACAAGAAACTAACGTCAATCCGCCGCTCCCCCAGTGAGGAAATGCTGTTGCGATCAAAGCGATTAAATACCCTAGCAAGGAACCTGCCAACAATCCGATAATAACAACGATTACCGTGGACTGTAGATTTGTCAAAATCGATTCCATATTTTCTTGAATAATTGTCACAATTCTCGTGGGAACGGGAAGAATAAACTCATCCACATGCAGCAACCGATGCAACAACTTCGTCTGCCACGCTGCAATCAACAACCCGGTAAATATCAGCGGATACAAAAACGTACTCACAGTATCCCATTTACTCTTACGTTTACTGCGCCGAATTGCCATGCTTGTTCCCTCCTCTCTTTCTGCGCGTGCCGACACGCCGGTAGGGACATGCCGCATTTTCCAGCCACTCCATTACCACAAAACTCAATATTCCGATACATGCGCTGAATATTACAATTAGCCAAAATACATAGATAGACATCGCATGCTTCTGCGCCTGAGACAGCATACACCCCAGTCCGCCATCACCCTGCAAGGTGTCCACCAGAATAGATGCGGTAATCGCCATGGGTGCTGAAATCTTTAACCCTGTAAAAAAATATGGGATGCAATTCGGGATATACGTCTTCATATATAACTGAAACCGATTGGCTGCGTAGGAATACATCAGCTCTCGTTTTTCGAGCTCTGTCGCTCGAAATCCTGCTAAAGTGTTTGCCGCCACAGGATAAAAAGTCAGTATCGCTGCAATGACAATTCGCGATACACCGATATCTCCTGTAATTGCCAACACAATGGGAGCCATGCCCAGAATGGGAATTACCTGAATGATAATCAGATACGGCGATACGGTTTTCTCAACTCCGCGAAACAAGTGCATCAACAACGCCAGTACAAATCCTAATATAATTCCGATCAAAAACCCAATTGCTGCACGCTCTAATGTCTGTCCTGCACTGGAAAGCACCACCTGCAAAGCCGTCTCATCCCGGGTTACCGTGTCTGTACTGAAAATCGCCTGAATAATCTGTCCGATATGCGGCAGAACATTTTCTGGTGTTCGCTTTGTTGCCTCAACCCGACACGCAAAAAATTCCCAGACAACTACCACACCTATGATCCAAACCAGCATAACCAACCATTTTGCATGTAAGAGTTTTCGGATACTTTTCATGTGTGTTCGTCCCCTTCCTTGCAAAAATTCTATACACCCTCAAAGCTGTTTCGCACCTTAGCTATCAGATTCGTGAACTCCATACGCTCCTTCATCTCCTTAGTGCGCGGACGCGGCAAGTCTACATGTACTACTGCAGACAATCGACCGGGATGCGGCGAAAGTACACAAATCTTATCCGAAAGATATACAGCCTCTGAAATGTTATGGGTTACAAATATAATGGTTTTGTTCGTCTTTCTCCAGATTCCCAACAAGTCGTCGTGGAGCTTCTCTCGTGTGAATTCGTCAAGTGCAGAAAACGGCTCGTCCATCAGAAGGATTTCTGGCTGGATTGCCAGTGCCCTGGCAATTCCCACACGTTGCTGCATACCGCCTGACAACTGCTTCGGATAGTGATTCGCAAACTCCGTCAGATTGACCAGTTCCAACATCTTCTGCGCCTGCTGTTTCCGTTCTGCCTTGGGTACTTTCATAATCTCCAGGGGCATCTCTACGTTCTTCTGAACCGTCCGCCAATCGTACAATACTGCTCCCTGAAATACAATCCCATATCTACGCTTCAATCGTGCCTCACGCGGAGACTCTCCACCCACGGTAATCGTCCCGGATGTAGGTTTTAACAAATCCGCAATGATTCGCAGCAGCGTCGTCTTCCCGCAACCCGACGGACCTACCAGTGATACAAACTCCCCTTTCTGAATATCCAGTGTCACATCTGTCAGTGCTGTGACTTCTTTTCCGTCCGACGGATAGACCATTCCGATATGTTTCATCTGGATTTCAACTTTGTTCTGCAATTCCGACATCGTCATCATCTCCTAAAACAAAAACAGCAATGAGGCTATCTTCTACAGCCCCATTGCCGCTTTATAATATCATGTTTATTTGGCTTAATTTCAGATAAAATGAATTATACACTTTTGATTATTCTGTATCATTCGATCTACCTTTGTTATATTTAGTATACTCCACATTTCGCACAATGTCAACAACTTTCCTTTTTTTCATCATATATTCTAAAATTTGTGTGCGCAGGATGGTTTTTCTGCACACTGACATCATTCACTTACATCATTTCTTTCTCAAAATGTGCTTGGCACAATACAAAATTGTGCTGGTGCACAAAATGTGCTTTCTTTACCCGGTTTACACATTTGTTCCGATTGCACATTGTATCATAGAACATGCAATGTAATGCTATACTAAAAAGCAGACGCAAAATATCGAACGGAGCTACAATAATAAAAAGAGAGAAACACATGGAAAAATCAGAATTATCTTGATAATGTGATTCTTCAAAGTGACCTCGGCGGCCAGTATACTTCATCTGAATATATTGAAACAACTAAGATGATGGACTTTAAACTTTCTTACAGTCAAAAGGGTGGCTCTTTTCATTTTGCTATTAACAGTTTGTCAACTATCCAATTTGAAAACACTTTACTCTTAACTCTTTTCACCATTTTGTGTTCAATTTATTAATTATGGTTCAGTGGGCAGGTTTTTGCATTTCAAGATACATCTGATCGCATTCGATCTACTACACTATTTTTTGAAAAGGTACGATATACTGCTACCGGCACAATCACGCATACCAGCACAATTACTACACATATTCCCAGCATCAATTGCCATGGATACTCGAATACAGCATAATCTGCCGCCTGTTCTGAAAGATACCCGCACAGAAAGACAATGCCGGTACCCAACGTCCCAATGAGCAGCACAGTTATGACGGCATAACAAAGCCCTTCTCCCACTAACATACGGCGGACTTGTTTTTTTGTCATACCCACACTTTCCATCACTGCCAATTCTCGTCGCCGCGTAAAAACGCTGGTCATCATTACATTGACAAAATTCAGTATACCGATCAAAATCAAGATAATAGAAATACCGCCAGTCAAAAGATGCATTCCTTTCATGGAAGTTTCAAACCCAGAGATCATCTCCGATTTTACTTCTGTTTGCAGTACCACCGGGCAGGATTTTGTCAGCAACTTGATCTGCTCTGTCACATAGTATTCCGCCTTGGGATCACAGTCTGCAAGAATATTACAAATGGAGGGTGTATCTGTCAGCCGATCCATTGCGGTCTTACTGACCAGAATACAAGAGGGTGCTCCCGGATTCTGCCAGTAGTATCCCACGTTAATGCCATAGTCTCCGTCATACGTCATACAGGAACCTACCTTCAGAGAAAGGGATTTAGAACCATCTGCATTATGCATCTTAATTGTCTTTCCCTGCATCTGTACCGCCTGTTCCTCCGTACGCACATTTCCTATGACACAAACTTCACCACGTTCAAAACGATCCAGATCTACCTTTTGTCTCGCCCGTTGGTTGTATTTCTCCAACATCATGCGGTCTACTGCAATGATGGGTGCTGTGTACTCCGATGGATGCTCCATGTAATAATCTCCCAGATTCTGCATTTCTTCCTCCAGAAAAGGCTGATAGAGCACCTTATCAAAATCCAGATATGCCTTGTCTTCGTAATTTACCTGAACATCAGTAATCCCCTGTATCTGTGCCATATCATCCGCCAGTTGTTCCGCCTGCTGCACATGATTTTCATCTGTCTCATCACTAGAAATATAAACGGTATAGTCATTGGGCAAATAATAGTCCACATAGTTTTCCAGCTTCATGGAACTCAAAAAGGCATGTGTTGCCAAAAATGCCACTGTTCCCATAAAAAGAGAAGCAAACACCAGTATTGCTCGTTTTTTCTGCCGAAAAACATTACGAAATACCAGCCGCCTGGGTTTCCCACCATGTCTGGATGGATATACCTTTTGCTTTTTGCTGCTGCCCTTGTCTTCGTATTTCATTGCCTCTATGGGAGAGATTCGGCTTGCTAAATTTGCCGGTTTACGGCAACTGACCGCAATGGTGAGAAGCGCAAACGAAATAGTAAACAAATAAATGAGGGGAGAATATGTGATATCCATGGGCATAGTGTCATTGTCTGCCCCCACCACAAACACTCGCAGAGCATAAGGCACTGCCACAAAGGAAGTCAATATACCCATTAAAATTCCCAAGGGAATCCCGACCACGCCCAACACCGTCGCCTGAATCCGGACAATTTTTCGGATTTGCTTTGGTGATGTGCCGATGGTTTTCAACATCCCATAAAAACGAATATCACGACTGACGGAAATGTACATCACATTATAGATCAACAGATATCCACTGGCAAGAATCAACAAGCATATCAATCCTACACTGACAGCTGCCACTATTATTGTGGAAAGCTGTTCGTCGTTGGGATCTTCTATGCCATACCACTCCTGCCCCGACTCCAGCGAAATATTTTTCAGTTCCTCTGACAGCTTTTGATTTCCCAGAAACGTGGAAGAAATAGCGAGAATTCCGTCCTGCTCCGCTGTCCGCCCCAACGACTGTGCATATGCCTTGGACACCAGACAGGGAAAACCTGTTGTTCCGTACTTGAAATCCGTAAACCAACCAGACAAAGTAAACGTCTTTGTATTGCCGTCCAGCGACAGGGAAATCTCCTGCCCGATCACCGGATTCTGGATTTCCATCGCCATTAGTCCATTACGTGACAGCATAATCTCCTTCTCCCCTACAGGATAACTGCCGTGAATGTCTGTAATTGCCGGGCGATAATGCTTTTCAAATTCTGTTTCATCATAATATACCATGGAAAATGTGCTGCTATTATCATCTGCCACACTTGTTCCAACTGCAATCTGCAGACCAGCAGCTTTCAAATGCTGGCAGGTTTTCACCTGTGAAATCTGTGTTTCTGTAGGATGCTCCAGAAAAATAGAAGCTGTTGTACCACTCTGCCGCACCAACATGATGTTCAGGTTTTTGACAACACTGAACCCGATGCTAAATACAGAAGTGAACATAAACGTTGTTAGAATGATTGCAAGAATCACAAAAAGATTCCGCATCCGATTCTGACGAATAGAACGAAATGCAATTTTTCGCACTGCAGGCCGGTTATTGTTTTGCATCATCTTTCATCACCTCACATCGGTACGACTTTTCCGTCCTCAATCCGAATCATACGATCTGCCATGAGGGCAATTTCTTCGTTATGGGTAATCATAACCATTGTCTGATTGAATTCACGGCTAGTGAGTTTCAAAAGAGAAATCACATCCATTCCTGTTTTGCTGTCTAAGTTCCCTGTCGGCTCATCAG
>CASEVP010000091.1 GCA_949291345.1 uncultured Ruminococcus sp. | reverse complement strand
AAAGAGGAGTTTTACACAATTTTTAGCACTTACAGTATCTTAGTATTATTCAGAATCTTTTTCCGTTTCTTTTTCTGATTTATTAGTATCCATGTTTGTTTCTGTCAACGTATCTTTTGCATCTGAACATCCTGTATTCCTATCAACTACAACCATATTGCGGCGATAGGAAATGATGAGAGAACGAACAATTGCAAAAATCAAATAAATCACAAACAAGAATACTTCTACAATTATGAACGGACGAGTCATATTGGACACTGCCATAGAAATTGCACTGGAGAAACTGCCGCTTGCCGGCACCAATACCCGATAAGAATTTGCATAAGAAACCGTCGAAAAATATTCATCAGCCGTTTGATTCACAAGATCTACCATATTGTTAATTTTGTCCGTAAATGTTTTCATATCTGCATCAACTTTTTCCTGATCCTTTTTTGTACCCACTGTTGATGCAGACTGCAGCGCTTCAATTCGTTTCTGATATTCAGAAATATTCTGCTGCAGTGAAGAAACAAGGCTTTGTGCATCGATTTTTTGTGTAATCAAGTTATCATATGCTTCCGATGGCTGTGTAAATTCAGTCATACCGGACGTATCATTTCCTGCCATTACTATCATCGTATCCTTTTGATAATTATTAATGGAATCTGTGATAGTTGCAAGTTTTTCTTTTGCACTCTGAAGAGAACGATTCAAATTATCAAGACGATACTGATAATATACACTCAGCGTCGATTTGTCTTTTGTAATATTTTTTCCCAACACGTAAGCACTGAGCGAAGCATAATCTACCGAACGAAGGGTTTCGATCGATTCATATAAATCTTCAAATGTATATCCTGTTTCTGCGGAACGGAACCGATCTGTATCTTTATCCTTTAATTCACTAACATACTCCTGCATACTCGTCATAGTATCTGAAAGCACATCAAGAGCCTGAGGATAATCATATGCAGTATAATCCACTGTTGTCAGCGCATTTCCCAGTGCATCATTGTAACCAAAACGCTGCATAAAGTACACTTTATAGTTGTTTAAAAGCGCATTCAAGAATTCCGCCGCTTTTTCACTAGACATAGATGTGTCTGCATAATTAAATTGAATTTTGTACTGCGTTGGATAATAGGAAACATCCATAACTTTTTGAGCAGCCTCAATCGAGTTGTTAGCATCAAAAATACTCAAATATGCTGTCAATTCATCAATGGTATCCTCCGGCACAATACCAGAAATCGTCAAAGAAGAACGAATCTTATCCACCAGATTATCATCCATATCTAACTCTGTCAATGTGTTTTCAATGACAGTTGGAGACTTAATATCATTGGCATTAAACTCATTGCCGTTCGGATCCAAACCCTGTTCAATACCATCAAACGTAAAACCCACCATTGCTGTCAATGGAGTATTTCTGCTTGAAGAGAAAACCAATGAACTGCCAAAAACCAATCCTGCACAGATCACTGCAATCAGTAACCAAAGCAAAAAATATTTTTTTAGCTGATAAAAAATCTCCATCAACGGTATTGTAATCGTATCTTCACTTTCATTTGCTATAGCAGTTGTCTGCACTGTTGTCTTTTTATCTCTCATTGTAATCCATCTCACCTTAACCTTTCATTTTATTTTATCCCTTACATGCCAAAACCTTGTTCATTTTCTTTCATCACACCAGACAACACACAGAGAAATTTTAAAAAAATTAGTCTATCAATCTTGTTGTATTTAAAAACATTTTTATTTCTCTAAAAAATGACGAAAAAAAGATATTGACTTATACATTATAACACAAATTTTAATACAATGCAAGATGAAATCACTTCATTTTTCAAAAAGAATATGCAAAAAATATGGAAAAAACTCTTTTGCACCTCTTGACATCATAACGCAATTTGTTATATCCTCCGAAACATTCATTGAGAAAAGTAAGAAAAATAAAAAAGTGGACAATATTTCATACTTACGAAAAACTATCCACTGCGTTATATGCATAAATCTTTTTAAAACCATTGACAAAAAAATTCACATTATGCTATAATCGTATCGTATTTTTTCATGAAAAACAGCACCGCACAGAATTTTCGCAAACAGTCATCCACGAAAAGCGATTTTGTGCAGTGTCATCCAAGAAAGAGGCATCCATGTATACGATTTATATTCTTCAGTGCAGCGACCATTCCCTCTACACCGGTATCACCGCAGATCTTCCTCGGCGTATGCGCCAGCATATGGGGATGCAGCCCGGTGGTGCCAAATACACTCGAAGTCATCCTCCTGCCGCACTGCTGCAACTCTGGGAAACTGACACACACGCAGCAGCAGCCAAATTTGAATTTGCCTTCAAACAGCTCTCACGACAGCAAAAGATGACGTTACTACAGTCACCTGCACAATGGGAATGTTTCTTTCCTTCATTGTGCAACTATACATTCACACCCAAACAGCCACTTTCTCTGTTCTCCTACTGTAAAAAATAGTGAATATATTTATATTTGATCTATTGTGCAAATTTGATTACTTTTTCCGATATAAAAATTCTTCTAGAACAACGCCTTTTCGTACCAGCACATATGTCACCCAGACAACCAAAAATGGGAGCAAATTACACAACGCCAAAAACAAAGTTTCTGCCCAAGTAAGTGATGCCGAAGTGATCTCCCTACTGAACAAATTGCACAATTGCAAAAAAGGGGCATTCAGTAGTTTATACCAACGATAAAATTCTGCATTTATAATAGCGGCTTTTGAAAGACACAACAAAATACCGTAGATGCCATACGGCATCATAGCAGCGGCGCTCAAACCCAGACCCCGGCTATAAATATGTTCTTTCTTTTGATGTTGATCTTCTTGAGCGTGACGGCATCCAAAATTGACATACAAACAAATTAGTATGCCCAGCGTGCAGACACAACTGATCAATCGAAATAAATTGCCTCCCACGGCAGAAAGTGTCAAAGCCAAAAACAAACATAAAATTTCTGTCATAAAGTACATTCCAATTCCTTTTAACCATTTCTGATACTTCATGCTGTCTTCCTTTCAAACACCTTAAAAACTCATGTTTTATTACTGTAAAATTTTACCGAGGCAAAATCATATAAACATATTTGTGTATCTTTCGTCAGATAATTCTTGTATCCTTTTCCAAATCGTCCTATTTTTGCACTGCTGTCGATTTGCTGCTATAGGGTATAATTTCACTCCCTACGGCAATACTAAGAAAGCGCTGATGCAATCTTTTGTGCAGATTATGCAAACAATTTTTCCGGCATTGAAACCAAAAGCAGTCTGCATACTACCTGTCGTAAACAAACTTTTGGGAAATATGCAGGAAATATATGTCAGCAATCTGCTCATAATGCCGGCAGGCAAGATTGATTCAGTGGTTCCCTCATAACGGGAAAGGAGTGTTTCTCATGAAGCCACAAGAAAAACAAGTCTTGGATGCGATCTATCAAAATGCTGCTATGGGGTTGGACGCCACCAGTACCATTTTACCAAAAGCCGATCACCCGGAACTGCGAAAAGAACTTTGCAAACAACTCACGTATTATCAGGACACAAAAGACGCCGTTCGAAAACAGATGGAATCATGCCATGTCAGCCCACACGAACAGGGTGAAATGGCAAAATTCTTTAGTAACACCAGCATTCAACTACACTGTCTAGGCGGCATTTCTTCCGGTGAGATCGCAGAATTCATGCTAAAAGGCACCAACACCGGCGTAATTCAGTTGACACAGGTGCTGCACAACAATCCAGATATCTCTGAAAAACTCCAGCACCAGGGACAAGAGATGATACGCCATGAAGAAGCATATATGAAACGCCTCAAACCCTACCTTTGATCGACAAGAGGTGATTGTATGAATGCCAATCCTGAA
This sequence comes from uncultured Ruminococcus sp., assembly GCA_949291345.1. Taxonomy (GTDB): domain Bacteria; phylum Bacillota; class Clostridia; order Oscillospirales; family Ruminococcaceae; genus Ruminococcus_C. Next base: position 16,663 of record CASEVP010000091.1, on the reverse strand, counting down.
ATCGAAAAAGCAAAGCAAAGCAAAGAAGCTGAAATGAAAATCTATACACCACGCCGTGCCGCACAGCAGGCATACAGCCGTGCAGAACTTGAACACGCACCAGTCCGCATTTACGAACGTCCTTATAAACCGAATCAGCCAACTTCTCCTCTGGGCTGAGATGTTCCACGCACAGTGTTGACACGACAAACGTGCTCCCTACCACATTTTTCCCAAAGCGGCAAGGTTTTTTCCTTGCCGCCGATTTTTTATTTTTCTTTTTTCGACGGCTGTTGTACAGTCGTTTTGCCGCAAGACGCACAAACGCCATATAACACCGTTTTGGTATGATCAATCACAAATCCATGACTTTCCAACAAATGCGCTCCGATCTGATTGAGATACGCGCAGCTGACATGAAACAATTTTCCGCATTCTGTACACTTTAAATGGAAGTGCTCCTGACAGCTTTTTTCCGACACGTCCATGTATTGATAGCATGCCCCACATTTACCATCCAATACATATTTACGAACACTGCCTTCTTCTACGAGTTGTTCCAATGTACGATATACAGTTGCCGTTCCAACCGGTGTCCCTCTATCTTGCAATTCCCGTACCAATGCCGCAACTGTCACATGTTGTCCCGCCTGCTGCCGCAAAATCGACAAAATATATTCGCGCTGTTTTGTTCGATATCCCATGCTCCGACAACACCTTCTATTCTTTCCGATTTCTTTTCAGATCACACCATAAACGTTTGATCGCTATTCTATCGTAATACATTTTATTACCTGCGGTTTTAACGGCTTATCCATATAATCGGTTTCCGCTTCGGCAATTTCATCGACGACATCCATTCCAGACACAACCCTACCAAATGCTGCATACTGCCCATCCAAATGTGGTGCATCCGCATGCATGATAAAAAACTGTGAACCGGCAGAGTCGGGATTCATTGCACGCGCCATAGAAATCACGCCTCTTGTATGCTTTATATCATTTTTTACACCGTTGGCTGTAAATTCACCCTTAATATTCCAACCGGGACCGCCCATGCCGGTTCCGTCAGGACAACCACCTTGAATCATAAACCCAGGAATCACACGATGAAAAATCAGTCCATCATAAAATCCCTGACGCACCAATTTTTCAAAATTTTCACAAGTGATTGGTGCAACTTCCGGATACAGTTCGATCTCCATTTTCTTACCATTTTCCATTTCAATAATTACCATATCTTTTCTCCATTCATCAAATATTTCGACAACTGTTCTGTCAAATCATTCTGCACGGACAATTATTCAAAATGCAGAACATCAAAAAACGTCCAGCCATTGCGCTGCAGTATTGTTTATAGTATACCATAATAGGATAAAAAATGCAAGCGATTACTGTGAGCACCGCCTGCAATCTTTGTTTAGGTTTACAATAGAAGAGTGACAATTCAGAAATAAAGATAGCGGAAAAAACTGACATGTGTTACAGTTAAGTTGCAAGACAAACAGAAATTAGAAGTCAGATAAATCGGCTATGAATACTGTAACGCAAATTCCCCGTCGCCGTCAAGCAATTGTGGAATATTCTTTGAGAAACGACTCAAAGCATAAAAGCATACGAAATCAAGAACAAGCTTATTCAGCCTTACACGCCAAGGCACAGCGGGAAAGTCGAACGTCCTCACCGCAAAAAAACGAGTATTTCTATGCAACACATACGTTTTACTCGTTTGAAGATTTTAAAATGTAGCTTGCTGTTCATAGCAGAAAATACAACCTTTTTCCTATGCGTCCCTTGAATGAAAATTCGCCAGCCGACCTCGTTAAAGCTTTTTCAACTACCGGCAAATTTTTTTGATTTTTTCGTAATGTATCATTGACAAACTTACACACTCCATTAAAATCTGTGTGGTGTTGCCTATAGACATTTTGCGGAAAATATGCTATACTAAATATAAATAGCAGTAATATTTTTGCAATTATCGGAAAACTGTAATAGGCGAAGATGCGAACATATACCATGCTGTATTGTTAAAATTTTGGAAGTCAGGGACGTGATGAAATATGAAACGATATGAACAGTATATTCGAAAGGTAGTGCCATATGTACCAGGGGAACAACCGCATTTTTCGGATATGATAAAGCTCAATACCAATGAAAACCCTTATCCGCCGACACCTGCAGTACAGGAAGCATTGCAATCACAGCAAGGGGAATGTATGCGTCTTTATCCAGATCCTACGGCACATCAGCTGAATGCAGCAATCGCCAAGGCATACCATGTGGAAGAAGAACAGGTGTTTACGGGTGTGGGCTCAGATGATGTTCTCGCTATGATATTTCAAACTTTTTTCAATAGTGATATGCCAATATTGTTTCCGGATATTACTTATGCATTTTATCCGGTGTGGTGCAGTTTGTTCCGCATTCCCTATGAAATATTGCCATTGAATGAAAAATTTGAAATTGTGCCGGAAGAGTATTTTCGTCCAAATGGCGGAATCGTTTTTCCGAATCCCAATGCACCTACAGGTATTGCATTGCCGTTGTCGGATATTGAGCGTATTTTACAACATAATGCGGAGTCAATTGTGGTTATCGATGAGGCATATGTGGATTTTGGTGCCCAGTCAGCATTGCCTTTACTGGAAAAGTATGAAAATTTGATTGTGGTGCAGACGTTTTCGAAATCTCGTTCGATGGCTGGTGAACGAATCGGATTTGCTATTGCTTCTAAAAAACTTATAAAAGTACTGCATGATGTAAAATATTCCTTTAATTCTTATACTATGAATCATTCTGCCATTGTGACCGGTGCAGCTGCTGTGGCGGATGAGGCGTACTTGCAGAAAATTACGGCTAAGATTGTTTCAACCAGAGAAAATACCAAAAAGGTTCTGTCAGGATTGGGTTTCGTTTTTCCGAATTCAAAAAGCAATTTTTTGTTTGTCACGCATCCCGATTTGGATGCGCATGCATTGTTTAAGGCATTGCGGGAAGAACATATCTTTGTACGCTGGTTTGATATGCCTCGAATTCGGAATTATCTGCGGATTACCATCGGTACAGACGCACAAATGGAGAAATTGTTTGCGTTTCTACAGCATTATTTGGATACACAAAAAAAATGATATAAACGATGAGGTAAGCAATATTCTATGTGAAAGTGGAGTGTGTTGCTGTTTATTTTCCATTGGTCATAATAAAAGATAAAAGGGACTGTCACTTATCGTGGCAGTCCCTTTTTACATCTCTGAAATGGATTTCAGAGATTATACCATTACTGAATTGGAATTTGAAGAGCAGTTGGTACAGTTTTTTGCTTTTTCGGCATCGTGATTGTCAATACACCATTTTCATAAACTGCATTTATGTTTTCGGTGTCTACATTGCTAATATCCACTTGTTGTTGATACTTGCAAAAACGTCGTTGTTTTTGGAGATACGTGCCTTTTTCATCTGTTTTTTCTTCATTGCCTTCTTTGTGCTCAGCAGAAATTGTCATGACATCTCCCGTGATTTGCAGCTGAATCTCGTCCTTTTGAAATCCAGGAAGATCAGCATCCAGTATATAACTGTCATCAGTGTCACGAAGATCGGCTCGTGGCATCAGAGTTTTTTCTGTCTGCGCCCATGAATCACGCATGTTCTCCAGGGTGTTTGCAAAGGGTTCAAAAATGGTCATCATACGTCATTCCTCCAATCTATTTTTCATGCTGGTTAACAAATTTTAGTTAATTATTCTGATTAATGAATCTCCAACTGACGGGATACCGGTGCTGCAGGCTGCTTTTTGGGCATTGTCAGTGTCAATACACCATTTTCATATGCTGCATGTAGATTTGATGTGTCGATGTTGCTAACGTCCAGTTTCTGTTGATAAGAACAGTAGCTGCGTTCCCGGCGGAGATAAGTTCCTTCTTTTGACTTTTCTTCCTCTGTCTTTTCTTTATGGGCAGCAGAAATGGTTAATACATCTCCCTGCACGTCAATTTTGATTTCTTCTTTCTGGAAACCCGGCAGTTCAGCCTCTAAAACATAACTGTTGCCTGTGTCTCTGATGTCTGTCTTGCAGGCAGTGACAGGAGTAGATTTCTTTCCAAAAAATTCGTCTTCCCAGTCATGCATCGAACGAAGCAGATCATATCCTGTGCGTTCAAAAGGTGTTAAATACGTCATCATACGTCATTCCTCCAATTATTTTTTCGAAGACTTTACTTTTGGTTTTCGAAATATAAATTTCGGATCAGAGTACAGTTCCTTTTTTCTGTGGATCTGTTCTCTTTCCGTTTACAATATTATATTACCCTCGGTTTTTGATAATTTTGTGATTATCCAGTGAAAAATAAATGAAAATTAGCACTCTTTATTTAAGAGTGCTAATTCTTAATCAAATAGAGTGCTAATATGTAATTGAAGAAATTTTTATGGTGTTTTGTGGCATCTAAAAAAGAAAGTAGTGAATGAAAAGAACTTTTATTTAAACTGATAAACGGCAATATTTTCAAAGCCGTCTAAAAGAGTATCCATTTTACGGAATGCAATTGCAGTTCCCTTTGCTACACAGTGTAAGGAATCCTTTGCTACCACACATTTTACCTGCAATGTACGTTCTACCAGTTTACGCAAACCGCCCAGCATCGCACCACCGCCAGCCATTAGCACACCGTTTTCATAAATATCGCCTACTAATTCCGGTGGCGTTTCTTCCAACACAGTTTTAATGGCTTCGATAATATCGGCAATGACATCTTCGACAGCTTCAAAGATTTCCAGTTCGCTAACCTCTCGCATTTCAGGCAGACCGCTGACCAGATTTCGTCCTTTAATCCAAGTTGTAACATCGGCTCTCGGATCATAAAGATTTGTCATTTCAATTTTTACTTGTTCTGCCGTTCTGGGTCCGATCAGAAGCTTATATTTGGTTTGCATATAGCGGATGATAGCTTCATCCAAGGTGCTGCCGGCCGCACGAATGGAATGCGAGGTAACAATGCCGTTCATAGAGACAATGGCAACGTCAGTGGTACCGCCTCCTATGTCCACAACCATATTGCCTCGAGCTTTGCCGATGTTGACGCCGGCACCGATTAGTGCGGCAATAGGTTCGTCAATCAAATAAGCTTTTCGAGAGCCGGCACTCATAGCCGCTTCTACTACCGCTCGTTTTTCTACATCAGTGATAAAAGAAGGGACACAGATGATGATGCGTGGTTTAGTGAGATGACGTCCAGTGACTTTTAAGATAAATTCTCGAATCATGTATTGTGTCATACGGTCATCGGATATGACGCCGCCGGAAAGAGGCTGGACGACTTCGATGTAATCGGGTGTTTTTCCGATCATTTGGTAGGCACGTCTGCCGACCGCGAGCACTTCTCTGGTACGTTTATGATAGGCAATGGCAGATGGTTCACTGAGGACAACGCCTTTTTTACCGAGGGTAATCACGGTATTGGCGGTTCCGAGATCGATGCCAATATCTGTTTTGCTCATAACAATTCCTCCTGTTCAAATGATTTTGTATCAGAATCGTCCAAAGGGATTGTTGGCTCAGATTCCAAATTTGTCTGAGAGTGCTGTTGTTGCAGCATGTCCTTCAGACAGGTATATCGATTCATACGGCGGTTGTTATCCACCATTTGACAGATGATATTTTTCGATCCAATAAAAATTAACAGCCGTCTGGCGCGGGTAACGGCAGTGTATAATAAATTGCGGTAATACAGTTTCGGAAATCCTCCCAAAAGGGGAATGATTACTGCTTCAAACTCGCTTCCTTGACTTTTATGAACAGTGATGGCATAGGCAAGTTCCAGTTGGTCGAGCTGATCAAGTGTATATGTTGCGCACCTGCCTTCGAAATTGGCAACCACTTCATTGGTCTGGCGGTTGATTGCAGTTAAATAGCCAATATCACCGTTAAAAATACCAGTACCGGTTTCCCCGTCTTTGTGCCAGATGATGTCATAATTGTTTTTGATTTGCATCACTTTGTCCCCTTCTCGAAAGGTATAGACGGCAGATTTGACTTCTGTTCTTGTGTCAGAAGGAGGATTAAGAATTTCTTGCAATCGTTGATTTAGCTCTGTTACGCCAAGAACGCCTTTTCTGGAAGGTGTGATCACTTGAATATCTTCCATCGGGGAATATCCATATGCTTTCGGAAGACGGTTGCTGATCAGTTCAAGTAACAGAGCAGTTGCCGGTTCTGGTGTAAGGCGCTGAAAAAAGAAACAATCGCTGTTTTTTTTTGCCAGATCGGGGTATTGTCCTTGAATAATTTTATGTGCGTTAGTGATAATGCTGCTTTTCTGTGCTTGCCGAAAAATTTCTTTGAGTGCTACCACAGGAACTGTTCCGCTATCAATTAGATCCCGCAGGAGATTGCCGGCACCAACGGAAGGCAGCTGATCGCAGTCTCCCACCAGCACAACTTTGCATCCCAGTCGCAGCGCTCGCAGAAGATGTTCAAACAGAAGTACATCCACCATGGACATTTCATCTACAATCATTACATCGCAGTCCAATGGGTTACGTTCGTTGTGCTGAAAGCACATTTTTCCTGACATATCATACTCCACAGCAAGCATACGGTGTATCGTGCTGGCGTCATATCCTGTCAAATCAGAAATACGGCTTGCAGCTCGTCCCGTAGGTGCCGTAATCATGACACGGTATCCTTCTTTTTCATACAAAGCAATAATGGCATTTAATGTCGTTGTTTTTCCGGTTCCCGGGCCACCAGTCAAAATCATGATTCCCTGAGAAAGCGCCATGACGATGGCTTTCCGTTGGAGAGCAGCATATTGCATATGTTGTTCTTGTTCCAGTAAATTAATTTGTTTTTCCAAATCTGTGCGGTTTTCCGGCGCACTGAAATCTCGAATTACTCCAATTCGATCTGCAATGTAGCGTTCCGCAATGTAGTAGCTTTCCAAAAAGACAAATGGGCGTCTGGACTTTTCATATGTATAGATAATCTGTTCCTTTAGTGTACTTTGATATGTGGCATCAAAAGCTTCTTTCGTAATCCCTAAATAAGCACAGACTTTGGGACAGAGTCTATCTAGCGGCAGACAGGTATAACCTGCATTGGCATTGTATTGTAGTATGTACACGATACCAGCCTGAATGCGAAGAGGCGAGTCGGAAGCAAAGTCCATATGACTTGCAATACTGTCTGCTTTTTGAAAATCCAGTTCAATACCTGGTGTGCATAACAGATAGGGGTTTGCAGATAAAAGATCTATGGCACCGGTTCCCCATTTCTGATAAGCACGCATCGCATATTTGGAGCGCACTTCATATTGTGCCAAAAATTGCATAAGCGTTCGCAATGCAAAAATCTGCTGTACTTCTGCTGCAATCGCCTCACATTTTTTTGGAGAAATGCCGCGAATTTCCAGCAAGCGGGCTGGATTTTTTTCCATTATCTCTAAAGTATGGTCACCAAAGTTTTCTACAATTCTGCGTGCTAATGAAGGACCGATTCCTTTGATGGCGCCGGAAGAAAGATAACGTTGGATATTGAGTGCGTCAGCGGGCAGTTTTCGTTCCCAATACTGTACATGAAATTGTGCACCAAATCTAGGATGATTGGTGTATTCACCGTCCACGGATAACCGTTCGCCTTCTTCCACTTCTCCCATTTCTCCAACAACGGTAACGGGAGTGCCGTCTGCATCCAGTTCCAGTACGGTATAGCCGTTGGAGGGATTGCAAAACAAAATGTGTTCTACAATCCCTTCTAAATGCAGCGGAGCTTTTTCTGACAAAATATTTCCCTCCTGTCTGTCCAGTGTTTCTTCTGTAATAAATAAGGACAATGCTGCATAAAGTTTGAGCATCAGAGAAACCGTTCGTTTTTTCATCAAATGCAACAAAAAACGGGGAGAGCAAAAAATGCATCACCGAGTATTTTTGAAATATGAATGGAAAACCGGAGGATAAATACTGTGCGAAGCCATGAGGCGTACCTTGTGTGCAATTGCCTTAGAAGTCCTGTTTTTATTATACCTGTTTTTTCGACGAATTGCAACGATTTTTTTCAGGTTCCCTTAGATTTCCAAAAATATTCACAACATCTGACAAGCGGCAGTATTGAAACCATGGATTTCTTTGACAATATTCTGTACAAGCAGTTTCCAGTACGCCGTTTTCCGTGGAATCTACCAGCCAGATCCTCTGGATAAATTCTCGATCTGTCCAGACCCATTGTGCTGCTAACGCATCTAGTTGTACTTGTATTGGCAGTTCAGGACTGTCTTCTAAAAATGCCATCATTATTCTCTGAGGCGGAAGGTCATGAATGTGCAGTCTCCGGAAGATGCTCCAAAGAAAAGCACTGCCAAGGAATAAAATGCATAGTACAGCCAGCCAGAAAATACTGCTCATGTATATCGCCTCCAAACTATAATATGGTCATTCTAAAAACCAATCAAATTCTTTAATATCTACGAAAGTACGCTGATTGTGTTGGCTGCAAATTGTATCGGACAGAGAGCGCATACACTTTTGTTATATTCAGTTACAATTTATCAAATCTTCAAGACTTTTCAAGTGCTCATAAATCATATTACATGATATGGTAAAACAGCGTATATGGTGCAAAAAAAAAGAATCGCAAATATGCGATTCTTATAACACTATATGATAATGTTTATGGAGCCAGGAACATGCCGAATGAAGGCGGATAAAATGTAAAAACGCCAAAACATACGGCAACGACGGCGAAAAGCAGTACACCCAATATACCGTAGCGATTGCATTTTGGTACGAAGTGCCAGCTGTACCATGCCGTTACAGCAGATCCAAGTATAAACACCAAAATGTCAGCGACTAGCCAGTTTGTTCCAGCAATACCAGTATAGGTGTAGAATAACGAGACAATAGTCAACATACCCAAAAGGGTAGCACACAATCTTGTAAAGGCATAGCCTGCATAGCGATGTCCTATCCAGAAATATTCCCACACAGTGTAGAGCAAGGAGGGAAAAAATAGGAGCTTTAGGTGCTCCCATGTACTTTCGCTAACAGCGGAATATAGACCAATGACACGATTTTCGCCGCTCCACTGATAGAGAAAGTGAAGAAGTGTGCCTGCCACTATTGTAAAAAGAAATCCTGTGATTGCACTGCTGTACAATTTCTTCATAGATATCACCTCTCAGAAATATCATATGCAGAGCAACAGGAAAATTGCACATTTTTCTGGATTTTTTTGTTAGATCCTGTAACCTAAAAAATGTATGCAGATTTTGAAACATGATTTTGTGTACGGCAATGTAAAAATGTGTAGGCAAACTTAAGGCAAATCTTTTAACGCAGTTAAAGAAAAAATCTGCCTAATAAAAAGATGCATGGATAATTTCTGTTTGGACCGTTTTTTATCCTTAATTTAAAAATAACCGTTTTATTCAAAGAGATGGAATTTTTGTCTGGCTGCATCCGCAATCAGTTTAGCAGAGCCTTCTACCCCTAGAAGATTGCTGTTGAGAAACAAATCCCGGTAACGGGTGTTGTTTACTTCAATCCCGGTACGATCTCGATAGTAGTTGGCACGTGCCTTGTCTACTTCCTCGATGATACGTTGGGGTTCTGCATGGAATCCCAGTACTTGAATGCTGTTACGGATGCGCGCCTGATAGGGCGCAAAAATGTAACAGCGAATAACATTTTCCCGTTCCCGTAATAAATAGTCGGCACATCTGCCGATGATGACACAACTTTCTTTTTCTGCATGTTCCAGTACAAGCTTGCTCTGCAGTTCAAACATGCGGTCTTGCTTCAGACTGCTTCCAATCCCCAGAGGATATGCCATTTTATAATAGCCGGTAATGCCTTTTTCACTGAGATTTACCAGCGAACTCATCGTATTGTCCAGTGCTTCTGCTTCTTTTTCAAAGTTGGTTCGGTCATACAGGGGAATGCCAAGTATCTTTGCAACTGCAATGCCGATATCTCTTCCACGACTGCCAAATTGTCGAGTAATTGTAATGACATAGTTTTGCATAAAAACCACCTCTTTCATGTTTTCAAGTCAAAATATAACAATAAAGCGTGCATATATTTCTTTATGTTCATCATACCACAATTAAATTGATTTGTAAATATCCATTTCAGATGATAGCGTTATCTTTTTTTTGCTATTTTTGTATAACTTGTGAAAAAAGGGTAGGAATGCATTTGCGGTGGCATTGCCATGTGGTTTAGGATGAATTTTTGTTTATCCCATTTAGTTTATAATTGTTTACATTAATATTACAGTTTTTGAAATTGTAGGCTTATCAATGATGCATTGCAAATGAGTTAGAAAATTTCGCCGGTAGTTAAAAAAGCTTTAACGAGGTCGGCTGGCGAATTTCCATTCAAAGGACGCATAGGAAAAAGATTGTATTTTCTGCTGTAAACAGCAAGTTGCTTTTTAAAATCTTGAAACGAGTAAAACGTATGCGTTGCATAGAAATACTCGCTGTTTTTGCGATGAGAACGATCGCTTTACCGCTGTGCCTCGGCGTGTAAGGCTGAATAAGCTTGTGCTTGATTCCGTACGCTTTGAGTCGTTTCTCAAAGAATATTCCACAATCGCTTGACGGCGACGGGGAATTTGCGTTATGGTATTCATAGTGGATTTGTCTGACCTCTTGTTTCTGTTTGTCTTGCAACTTAACTGTAACACAGGTCAGCCTTTTCCGCTATCTTTTTTCTCAATTGTCACTCTTCTATTGTAAATCTACAGGTTAATAAAATTCGTAAAGCACCTTATGATTGCAATATATAAGTTCGTATGATATAATGATAACAGATATGCACGATAACTGTTGCACAGCGGACAGGTATGAGAGTCTTACTGTCCCCGATTAAAAAACGAATGGAGGATCATCAGATGGCAAAGCCAAAAACTATCTATCGCTGCACAGAATGTGGTTTTGAAAGCACAAAATGGAACGGAAGATGTCCCTCCTGTGGGGCATGGAATACACTGGAAGAAGATATTTTGTTACCAGTACAAAACACCAGTCAGACGCACCGTAAAACGATTGACCTTTCCGCACGAATACAGCAGTTGCAAAACGTTGATACTTCTGCAGATGTTCGTTATCAAACAGGAGTGGGAGAATTGGATCGTGTATTAGGCGGCGGCCTTGTAAGAGGATCTATTGTCCTTTTGGGTGGTGAACCGGGAATTGGAAAAAGCACTCTCCTTCTACAAATATGTCAGTATTTTGGAAAAAGCCACACAGTTTTATATGTTTCTGGTGAAGAGTCCGACAAACAAATCAAACTTCGAGCACAGCGTCTTGGCGTTACAACGAACAATCTATATCTATTGACTGCAACAGACGTCCAGAGCATCTGTGACACCATTGCCGTAAATCGACCAGAAATCGTCATCATCGATTCCATTCAAACAATGCGTACCGGAGAAATTGCTTCCAGTCCCGGCAGTATCACTCAAGTGCGGGAATGTACCAATTTCTTTATGCAAACTGCCAAACAACTAGATATCCCAATCTGGATCGTCAGTCACGTCAACAAAGACGGCGCCATTGCTGGGCCAAAGGTGATGGAACATATTGTAGACGCTGTCCTATATTTTGAAGGCGAGCGGCATGTATCATATCGGCTGCTGCGTGCAGTCAAAAACCGTTACGGCTCCACCAACGAGATCGGAGTATTTGAAATGCAGGAGAATGGTCTGCACGAAGTACCCAATCCTTCTGCTATGCTCTTGGAAGGGCGGCCGCATGGGGTATCGGGAACATGTGTCACCTGTATGATGGAAGGCTCCCGCCCTATACTGGCAGAGATCCAAGTTCTTGCCACAAAGAGCGGCTTTTCTGCCCCGCGGCGCCAAACACAAGGATTTGATTATAGCCGCATGATAATCCTGATTGCCGTGTTAGAAAAGCATCTGGGTATGTATTATGGCACGCTAGATGTATTTTTAAATGTAGTCGGAGGATTTCAACTGGACGAACCGGCAGGTGACTTAGCAGTAGCACTATGTCTGTATTCTTCTCTGGTAGACAAGCCCATCTCTGAAAAAACAGTCGCATTTGGTGAAGTGGGACTAGGCGGAGAAGTCCGTGGCATCTCTCACATACAACGCAGAGTAAGGGAGGCAGAACGCATGGGATTTATGCGATGCATTGTACCGCACCAGTGTCTGCGAGAGCTCAAAGGCGGCACTTATCAAATCAAAATTGCAGGTGTTCGGAATTTGCGGCAGGCATTTTCAGTTTTGGAAAAAGATGCTAAGGCAGAATCTGATTTTACAAAAACACAATAGGAATACAACAATTTTTTCCCACACAAAAAACTTCCTGATAAAAATTTCGACAGGGTTTTACAATGAGTTACTAAGAATTTGTACCAAACAGCAAACGATGCGTTTCTATACAGTTGCGTTCAAAATTGACTCCCAAGTAACGGTATGTCCAGCAGACACATGAGAATAATAACACAGCACATAAAAGGCGTCAATGGAATCAACATGAGAATTTTTGTCGACATCTGCCGCCTGTTGAACCATATATTCCATATCCACAAATTCTGTGAAAGTATAGTCTGCATTTCCTGCCGAAATATTGGAATAATACAGCAATATTAAAAAAGCATCAATCGTGTCTACACGACCATTTCTGTCTACATCACCTTTTTCTACAACAGCAGAGCCGATCTCCGAAGTTGTTGAAATGCTTAGCGAAATAGTACATTCACATGTAGTTTGAGAAGACGAAGAAATTACCGTTATCGTTACAGGTGTTGTACTTGTTACAATAGAGACTTCCGTGGCAAACACATCTGTGATGGAAGTTATCACTGCGGTATCCGTTGCCGAATAAGAAGACAATGTAACCGTATCTGCTGCTGTCGGCAGGGTTTCCATTGTGGTCTTTGTGCTGATACTTGTCGTATCGACAGTTGTAATTTCCGTTGCAATTGTAGTAGTGGTTGCAGTTACTTCTGTCGATGGCAAGATCGTTATTGCACTTTCTGTTGTAAAAGTTGTAGTTTCTGTCGCAATTATGGTAGAAGTTGTGCTCGTAGTGGTATTTCCCCCATCCGTTTGCAAGTTTGATGTAAGTGCTTCAGTTGTTAACAAAGAACTATTTGTTGTGTTTCCTGCGGTTGAAACAACACATGTAGTAGTATATGAATTCGTTCCTGTCTGCATAGCAGACGTTGTTTTTTCCGTTATAATGGTTACACTTTCTGTGATTTTATCCACAGTTGTTTGAAAATCTGTCGTTATTGTATTGATTTCAGTTGTTGGCAACCAAATTGTCGTTATACTCTCCTCAGTCAATGTAATGGAAGTTATTCTTTCCGTCGTAATTTCGGTTGTCGTATATGAATCTGTCATAGTTGTCGTGATCATTTCCGTGGATGCAGTAGGAATCGTACTTTCCATGGGCGTTGTTGTGCTTTCATTAGGGGGTTCCACGGTAATTTGAGATTCCATAACAGTTGTGGTAGATGTTGTACTTTCCGTCGTAATTTCGGTTGTCGTATAAGAATTTGTCGTAGTAGTCGTGATCATTTCCATAGATGTAATTGGAATCGTACTTTCCATGGGCGTTGTTGTGCTTTCAACAGGAGGTTCCATGGTAATTTGCGATTCCATGGCAATTGTGGTAGATGTTGTACTTTCCGTCGTAATTTCGGTTGTCGTATAAGAATCTGTCGTAGTAGTCGTGATCATTTCCGTGGATGCAATAGAAATCGTACTTTCCATGGACGTTGTCGTGCTTTCAGTAGGAGGTTCCATGGTAATTTGAGATTCCATAACAGTTGTGGTAGATGTTGTACTTTCCGTCGTAATTTCGTTTGTTGTATAAGAATCTGTCGTAGTTGTCATGATCATTTCCGTGGATGCAGTAGGAATCGTACTTTCCATGGACGTTGTCATGCTTTCAGCAGGGGGTTCCACGGTAATTTGCGATTCCATAACAGTTGTGGTAGATGTTGTACTTTCTGTCGTAATTTCGGTTGTCGTATAAGAATCTGTCGTAGTTGTCGTGATCATTTCTGTGGATGTAGTAGGAATCGTGGAAAATGTTGTACTTTCAGCAATGATGTCTATCGTAGTTACGGTAGAAGTTACGCTCTCTATTATGGTTGTTGTAGAAGTGTGATAGTCTGTCGTAGTTATAATCGTTTCAATTGTTGATTTTGAAACTGCCGTCGTGCTTTCAGCAGTGGATATGCTTGAAATGGTTGTTTGCATAGTTGTTGGTGTAAGTGTCTGAGATTCTTTTATTGTAACTGTAGTTGTTTCTGTCTTTGGCGGAAACGTAAGCGTTATATTTTCTGCAGTTGATGTAACGAAAATTGAACTTTCCACTGTAGTTGTAGTAACCATGATCTTTTCGGTTGTGGTTTCCATAGTCGTTTTAGTTGTGACTATTTCAGTTGTTATACTTTCCATAATACTTGATGTGTTCTTATAAGAATCTGTCGAGGTTGTAGACACTTCAATTGCTAATGTTAAAGTCGTCGATGTAATAAAAGTCATGCTTTCTGTAGTAATAGCTGCACTTTCGTCGGTAGTCTCTATGGCGGTTTGAGACTCCACGGCAGTTGTGACAGAAGTTGTACTCTCTACTGTGGTTTCCGTGGTAGTATGAATGTCTGTTGTTGTCGTTTCCCATGTTGAATTCGAAACTGTCGCTGTGCTTTCAACCGTTGTAGTAAAAATTACACTTTCTGTATTCGTTTGAGAATCTGTCATGGATGCACTCGTTTCCGTTATTGTCGTAATGTTTTCTGTAGTTGATGCAGCAGAAACCGCACTTTCCGTGGTAGAAGTTGTTGCCATTGCCGTTATATCTTCAGCAGTGGTCGTTATGCTTTCTTCGGTTGTTATGGTTGATTGAGATTGCTTCATAGTTGTTGCAATTGTTGTCTCTAAAGTTGTCGTTGTATTTTCTGTGATTGATACGGTAGAAGTCACACTTCCCGCATCGGTCTTTGTTGTTATAATTTCCGTGGTGGCCTGCGTTTCCGCATCCGTTGTGATTCCCGCATCTGATGCAGTCGTTACCGTCTCTACGGTTGTGGTAACTGCGGGAAGTGCCCCTGCCGCGGCAAAACCAGACAGAATTGTGATACCGCTCTGCACTGTCCACTCAACATTATTATCAATCTCCAAATTCCCTTCGTTTAACAGTACAGCGATACCACCTTCCGCAAAAGCAACCATGGGCTGCTCTGCATTAGAAGGTACATCAACAACACTCTCACTGAATCCGACAGAAGGCACCGAAAATCCCGCCGAATAAAAACAATTTTCAAAAGGGGCATTGGTATATCCCGAAAAACCGCCTAAAATCATACCACATGTATCTGTATCCTCACTGCTGACCGCAATCTCACCAATATGATAACAGTTAAAAACGGTAGCCGCACTCTTTCCGGCTATACCGCCGACATTACTATATGCACCAAAAACCTTCCCCCTATGACTACAATTGGAAATCACAGCACCATCTTCATTAATTCCGGCAATGCCACCGATATAACTCCGTGTACCGGTCACCTCTCCGTTGTAAAATCCATTTTGAATTGTACCGCAGTTTTTACCAGCAATGCCGCCTACATAATTTTTCCCTGAAATTTGGCATGCTTCCAAACCTAAGTTCTTCACTATACCAGATTCGCCGATTACACCGAAAAAACCTGTATAAGAACCACCATTTTCTATCTGCACTCCGAATATTCGATGATAATTTCCGTCAAAAACACCTTGAAATGGTATGCCGGAGGTCCCAATCGGTGTCCACCCGGTCTCCTCTATCGTAATATCCTGCTGCAGCTCTGCATGCAAATCCGGTTGTGTTTGAGCCATCTGTGCCACCCTCCGCAGCTGTACCTCATTGCAAATAATATAAGGGGCATTTGCCGTTCCTTCCCCTGCCGGAATCACGTCCGATGTTATAGCGGCTGCATGTACAAGGGGAATGGTCCAAATATACAACAAAAAAACAGTCAATAATAGAAAAGATACCACAGCAGGGCACACAAATTGACAGAACACTGAACATTTCAATTTCATAAAATCGCCTCTTTTCGACATAATTCGACATTTGCGATTTTATTATAACACTTCATCATACAAAATGCAATTATAATATTCAATTTTTACAAAGACAAATACCATTTCCATTTTAAAACAGTACCATCATTCTATCCAAAAGCCGCACTCTTGACACTGCCAAAAAGCACCGCACTGCTGCTTCCATACAGCTTCGTGCGGTGCTTCTTGCGTATTCATCATACCACGTTGATCATATTCAATTGAATTACTGGGCATCAAAGTATTGATTCAGACCTGAAAAAATAGTGAATGCCACTTTTTGCTGATATTCCTCTGTTTCCAAAAGTGCCGCCTCTTCCGGATTGGACAAAAATCCGCATTCCACCATTACGGTAGGATTTTCGCTGAAATAACAAAGATAAAGTTCCTTACCACACTGCTTAACCTCTCTGGTATTTTCAGGCTGTAGCTGAGTAACAAATGCCTGTTGCATTATTTGCGCCAAAGAAGCGCTGCCCTTAACATTGTCCGAATAGAACATCTGTGCACCGGAATATGCCGGGTCAGTATATTGGTTCTGATGAATGGATATACAAACGGCATTATCATACTGATTGAACAGAGCAAGCCGATTATCCA
>CASEVP010000090.1 GCA_949291345.1 uncultured Ruminococcus sp. | reverse complement strand
CACAAAAATTAACACAAAAATCGATTGAAGCGATACAAAGTGCAAATTCGCTGGCAATTGATCATCAAAACCAACAAATTGAACAGGTGCATTTAATGAGTGCATTGCTGGAACAGGACGGTGGTTTGATTCCCCAGTTGTTTGAAAAAATGGGGATTGCGGTAGATAGCGTAAAAAATCAATTAAAAAGAAGCATTGAAGCACTTCCGTCAGTAACAGGAAGTGGCAGAAAAGCTGATGAAGTTTATGTTGCTAGAGACGTTGATCGGGCATTGTCCGAAGCAGAAAAAGAAGCTGCTCATATGAAAGATGATTATGTTTCTGTAGAACATATTATGTTGGGTCTTTTTGATGCTATGGGGAAAGAACTTCAAAGCGTGTTAAAACCGTTTTCAATTTCAAAAGACGGATTTTTAGCTGCGTTGCTGAAAGTCAGGGGAAACCAACATGTCACTGATCAGAATCCAGAAGAAACGTATGATGTTCTTTCAAAATATGGACAAGAATTGGTAGAGAAGGCACGTTCAGGTAAGTTGGATCCTGTCATTGGCAGGGATAGTGAAATTCGTAACGTTATCCGTATTTTATCAAGAAAGACAAAAAACAATCCAGTATTGATAGGTGAGCCAGGTGTTGGTAAAACTGCAATAGCAGAAGGGTTGGCACTGCGGATCGTTCGAGGAGACGTACCTGACAATTTAAAAAATAGAAAGATTTTTTCATTGGATTTGGGTGCGTTAATTGCTGGTGCAAAATATCGAGGTGAATTTGAAGAAAGACTAAAAGCGGTTTTAAACGAAGTCAAAAAAAGTGAAGGCGGCATTATTCTGTTTATTGATGAATTGCATACAATTGTTGGTGCTGGAAAATCAGATGGTGCTATGGACGCAGGAAATTTACTCAAGCCGATGCTTGCAAGAGGAGAGCTGCACTGTATTGGTGCCACTACATTAAACGAGTATCGTCAGTATATTGAAAAAGATGCTGCACTTGAACGCCGTTTTCAGCCAGTATTAGTCGATGAACCTACTGTAGAGGATACAATTTCAATTTTACGTGGCTTAAAAGAGCGGTACGAAGTTTTTCATGGTGTAAAAATCCAGGATCAGGCATTAATTGCAGCTGCAACATTGTCGAACCGATATATTACAGATCGGTTTTTGCCAGATAAAGCAATTGATTTGGTTGACGAGGCTTGTGCTATGATTCGAACAGAAATGGATTCTATGCCTACTGAATTGGATGAGATCCGTAGAAAAATTATGCAGCATGAAATTGAAGAAGCAGCCTTAAAAAAGGAAGAAGATCAACTTTCAAAAGCACATTTAAAAGAAGTACAGCAAGAACTGTCTGAAATGCGTGATAAATTCCATGAAATGAAGGCTAAGTGGGAAAATGAAAAAGATGCAATATCTAAAGTTCAAAAACTTCGAGAAGAACTTGAACAGGTAAATGCACAGATCGAACGTGCCGAACGAGAGTATGATCTAAATAAAGCGGCGGAACTCAAATATGGCAAACTTCCGCAGTTGCAGCAACAATTGCAAGAAGAAGAATCATTAGCAGAAAAACAAAAGGAAAGTAAGAACTCATTGCTGCGTGATAAGGTAACGGAAGAAGAAATTGCGAAAATTGTTGGCCGTTGGACCGGTATTCCAGTTGCAAAATTGATGGAAGGGGAGAGAAGTAAACTCCTGCATATGGATGAGGTATTACACAAGCGTGTCATTGGGCAGGATGAAGCAGTAGAAAAAGTAAGTGAAGCAATACTGCGTTCTCGTGCTGGGATTCAAGATCCCAACCGTCCACTTGGTTCGTTTCTGTTTTTGGGGCCAACTGGTGTGGGCAAAACAGAGCTTGCTAAAGCATTGGCAGAAGCACTCTTTGATGACGAAAACAATATTGTTCGTATTGACATGAGTGAATACATGGAAAAATTCAGTGTGAGTCGTCTGATTGGAGCACCTCCTGGATACGTTGGGTATGAGGAAGGCGGACAATTGACAGAGGCAGTTCGTCGGAAACCATATTCTGTCGTACTATTAGATGAAGTCGAAAAAGCACATCCAGATGTCTTCAACATCTTGTTGCAAGTTTTAGATGATGGTCGTGTGACAGATTCGCAAGGGCGCACTGTTGACTTCAAAAACACAATTATTATCTTAACGTCAAATTTAGGCTCTCCAATTATTCTTGATGGTATTGATGCAGAAGGAAATATTTCTACGCAGGCAAGAAAAGAGGTAGAAGCGCTGTTAAAGCAAAAATTCCGTCCTGAATTTTTAAATCGTTTGGATGAAATTGTATTTTACAAGCCATTGACACAAACAGAAATTTTCAAAATTGTCGATTTACTCCTTAAGAAATTACAAAAACGTTTGGAGGAAAAGCAACTGAATCTAACGGTTTCAGAGGCGGCAAAACAGTTTATTGTAGCACAAGGATACGATGTCAATTATGGTGCTCGTCCATTGAAACGGTTTATTCAATCGAAACTGGAGACTCTGGTTGCCAAAAAAATCATTGCTGATGATCCAATTCCGGGAACGGTTATTGAAATTGATTACGATGGAAAAGAGTTGACTTGCCAATAATTTTATAATAGTGACGGATAAATAATATATCTGTGATGAATCAAAAAAGCTGCTGCTGGTGTCATATGAAAACCATGTGGCAGCTTTTTATATTTATTGAAATTGAATGTGAAGTAATGAATTGAAATAACTTTTATGAAAATAGAAAAAACGTGTTTAGTTTTGAAAAATCTTCGATTTAAACTTAATGCAAAGGATATCATTGCATTTTTCGTGTTGATTCCAGAAATAATTTGAATATACAGCTGTCAATTAAATATATATGTTTTCAAAAAGGTTTTCCCTTATACAATAAGATGCTGGTGCACAAATGTTGATGTGCACCAGCATTTTGAAATTATATTGAATGATAAGCTTTGAGAAATGTTTATGTGCAGTGCCGAAAATTACGATCTGTACAAAAACGCGCTGCAACTAGACCTAGAGGCAGTGAAACAACTATCAAAATCGCTCTTGTCAGCCATATTGCTCCCGAATCAATATCATTTAATCCCATGTAATATATGCCTCGATACATGTATAGTCCAGGCACCATAATCACAATGGATGGTACTGTAAGAGATATTCTTGGAAATCCAATCTTTTTCTTTACCAATGAAGCAATAACACCAGAAACGAATGCACCGATAAAAGCTGCTACACCAACTGGAAAACCCGCAAGATCCACCAATTCTAAACGTAACGTATTAGCAATCATGCCAATTAATCCAGCAGTTATTGCCATTTTTCGTGGACTGTTAAACATTAGAGAAAATCCGTATACTCCAAAAAAACTTGCGATTAACCGCAACAAAATCATCAATTCAGTATCAATTTTTAATTCCTGAAAATCTGCGGGATGGAAATTACAAATTGAAGCCATTACCCATCCTGTAAGGGTTGCTGTCAAAATAATTAACAATGCATAAGCGACTCGTTCCAGTCCTGAACGCATATCTAGTTTTGCCATGTCAATGCCACCTGTTATGAGTGGAAAACCTGGTATGACGAATAGCATTGCACAAATGTAGCCAGCTTGGTGCACTGTCGAAATATGAAATATCATCTGTGCAAAGACAATCGCAATTACATAGACAATACAAGCGCAGGATACACTGATGCTCACATTTGCCAGTAAAGAAAGCTTCCTTTTGAGCATCTCTTTTCGAACAAAATTTCCGACTCCGGCTCCCAAAAATGCACAAATCATTTCAAATAAACCACCGCCGAGTAAAAAAGTAAATGCACCGCATGCAATCGCTGCTGCAAGTCCGAGATTCCAAGGTTTATAATTTTCTTGTCCATTTTGAATATGATCTAAAACTGCATGGAATTGTTCGACAGACAATATGTTTGCTTTTTCAGGAAAGTCTTTGATAAATAATTCCATTTGCATAAGTTTATGCGTATTAACACCGGTTGTCGGTAGCGATAGTGTCTGGGTATATGTATGATTTTCTTCAAAGCAAGTATAGGAAATGGACACCAGTCCAATATCTGCGGAACAAGTAATGCCTAGACATCTTGAAATAATATTCATTGCATTTCGAACACGCCAAGCACCTGTTCCAACGGAAAGCATCATCATGCCCACTCGTCCTACCAATGATGTTTTTTCTTTTAATGGTGCCTGTGTCACTGGCGTTGCATTGTCACTTTGCACAATATCATGCCAGCGAATTGTCATATGTTGTCTTCGAATGTGATGTTTTTTTTCCCCTTTTTTCGTCATGGAATTAATCCCTCCAACGTTATGATACATTTTTTGTATACCCCTTTATTTTGAGCATTTCAAAAACCAATTTATCATATCATATTTTTCTCTAAAAAGCAACTATAACGTTTTTGTTTTTTTTATCAATTATATGAACATTGAATTTAAACGCATTTTTTAGTTGATTTAATATATTATTTTTTATTGCAGCTTTAGCAAAACATGAACGAAAAATAATATAATTGAGTTACTTATTTAAGAAAATAGTAGTAATATATTGCAATATCAACAAGGATTTTATAAAAATAGAAATATAAATATGGCGTAAACTATATAATTATGCTGTTAAGAAGATTGATGCCATGATGATAGGTTTCCATACAAAGCTTATCAGTTAGGAGAAGAGAATATGTGAAATCATTTTCTAATCTAAATTTAGTTATATGTCATTATCGAAAAAAGCTAAAACAGAGATTGTTATAATGTTTGACAATCTCTGTTTTGGTTAGATTATTCATTTAAATGATTTAAACAACATTTTATACGAAAGCGGAAGTGCAGCAGTGTTGTATTTTTTGGAATAAATTAAATGCTCATCATAAGTGCATAACACGATCACGAATTTCTTGAGTACGTCCTTGATTCCAGAACTGTGTGCCAATGTAACCGCAAGTACGCCGTGCAACGTTTAATTTGCTTTGATCCCGGTTGCCACAATTGGGACATTCCCATACTAGCTTACCGTCGTCTTCAACGATCTGAATCTCACCGTCGTATCCACACACCTGACAATAATCACTCTTGGTGTTTAGTTCTGCATACATGATGTTGTCATAGATGTGTTGTATTACAGCAATCACGGCTGGAATATTGTTTTGCATATTGGGAACTTCGACATAACTGATAGCACCACCCGGAGAAAGTTCCTGGAATTGAGCTTCAAAAGTCAGTTTGTCAAATGCGTTGATGTTTTCTGTTACATGTACATGGTAACTGTTCGTAATATAATTTTTGTCCGTTACACCTTCAATTACACCAAAACGTTCCTGAAGGCAACGTGCAAATTTGTAAGTTGTAGATTCTAATGGTGTGCCATAGAGACTAAAGTCGATGTTTGTTTCCTTTGCCCAACGTTTGCAGGTATTGTTGAGATATTGCATTACTTTTAGCGCAAACGGAGTTGCCCCAGGATCTGTATGAGATTTTCCAGTCATATAGTGTGTACACTCACATAACCCGGCATAGCCAAGCGATAATGTCGAATAACCGCCATAAAGTAGCTTGTCAATCGTTTCTCCTTTTTTTAGGCGTGCAAGAGCACCGTATTGCCATAAAATAGGTGCTACATCAGAAGGTGTACCTTTTAGCCGGTTATGCCGGCACATCAATGCACGATAACATAAGGCAAGACGTTCATCAAATACTTCCCAGAATTTCTTCTCATCACCGCCGGAAGAGCAAGCGATATCAACTAGATTTAGTGTGACAACACCTTGGTTGAAACGACCATAAAACTTGTATTGATCGTTTTCGTCCTTATATACGGTCAGGAAAGAACGGCAACCCATACAAGGATAGCAGTTTCCTTCTTTTAATTTTTTCATGATTTTTTCAGAAATGTAGTCAGGAACCATACGCTTGGCAGTACATTTTGCGGCAAGTTCCGTCAGATAAAAATACTTGGAACCCTCTTGTATATTATCTTCTTCTAAAACGTAAACCAGTTTTGGAAAGGCAGGTGTAATAAAGACGCCTTTTTCATTTTTGACTCCTTGGATTCGCTGTTGAAGCATTTCTTCAATAATTAATGCCAGATCATCTCTTGTTTGTCCCTCCGGTACTTCATTTAAATACATAAATACGGTAACGAAGGGTGCTTGACCATTGGTGGTCATTAATGTAATAACTTGATACTGGATCATCTGCACACCTTGAATAATTTCATTTCGTACGCGCATTTCGGCAATGCGATTGATAGTTTCTTCATTTGTTTCCTTGCCCAGCCGTTCATATTCACGTCGAACGTCCCGACGAAATTTCTGACGACTCACCTCAACAAATGGTGCCAAATGAGAAAGTGTAATACTTTGTCCACCGTATTGAGAACTTGCGATCTGTGCAATGATTTGTGTGGAAATGTTGCAGGCAGTAGAAAAACTGTGCGGTTTTTCAATCATAGTCTCGCTAATAACTGTACCATTTTGCAGCATATCTTCTAAGTTTACAAGACAACAGTTGTGCATATGCTGTGCAAAGTAGTCTGCATCATGGAAATGAATGATGCCAGCTTTATGTGCTTCTGTAATGTCGTGCGGCAACAGAAATCTTGCTGTAATATCCTTGCTAACTTCGCCAGCCATATAATCGCGCTGGACGCTGTTGACAACCGGGTTTTTGTTAGAATTTTCCTGTTTAACTTCCTCATTTTCAAAATTTAAAAGGCTAAGTATCTTTTTATCGGTTGTATTGGACTGACGGAGCAAACCACGTTCATAGCGATAGGTGATATAATTTTTCGCCATGGTAAATGCACCGTGTTTCATAATTTCTAGTTCTACCCAATCCTGAATAGTTTCGACATCGACAGCACGATTCATGTTTTGACAGCGATTTTCGATTTCCAATGCGATTTCAGCAATAATTTCCGGAGAAAGCTGTTCACTTTCCACAACAGTAATATTTGCCTTTTGAATTGCAGCTTCAATTTTTGTGCGGTCAAAGGTGTCTTCTTTCCCGCTGCGTTTTATGATTTTCAAAGTGAATCCCTCCTAAAAAATTGCAAAAAACTGTCCAGCACTTGTTTTTCTATCGTATATATGATATAATAAACAATGATGCAAATTGTGTGTAAGTTGTATCCGAAAATTAATTCACACCACAATAGATGGTATACCAGAAAAACAACACACACAATATCTTGTGGTATCTGTATTATATTATACTGCTTTGCATAATACATGTCAAGAGCTTTTTGATTTATCATTGATTAGAAAGAAAAGAGGGAAAGAAACGAATACATTCTGTAAAAAAGTTAGAATAAAAAAAGCAAAAGCAGAAAAAAACAGAAAGGAATAAAGAAAAATGATTTCATTCATTCGAATTCAGACACAAGAGGAAATAAAAATGCTTGCAGAGTTATCCAGTGAGATATGGCATGAGTTTTTTCCTTGTATTTTAAAAGAAGAACAAATTGTCTATATGGTGCAAAAATTTCAATCAATAGGTGCTTTGCAAGAACAAATTCAAAGCGGATACCAGTATTATATTATTGCATATCAAGGTGAAAAAGCTGGGTATTTTGGCGTTTGTCCCCAAACAGATGACAGTTTGTTTTTGTCCAAATTATATGTTAAAAAAGAATTTCGTGGGAATGGAATTGCGCGAATTGCGTTTAAAAAAATTCTTGAAATTGCAAGAAATGAAAGAAAAAAATTTGTTTGGCTGACGGTGAATAAATACAATACACAGGCAATCAAAGTTTATCAGCATTTTGGAATGCAGAACATTCGCTCCGAAGTCACAGAGATTGGGGAAGGGTTTGTAATGGATGATTATGTTTTTTCGCTGCAAATCAAATAAAACTAACAGAATTATACCAAAAAATCAGGACAAATTCAAGGGGTTCAAAAGAAACTGCAAACATAAATATTTTGAAATGAATTCAAGAGAGTGTATATGAAATGAAAGAAAGGATATAAATATTTTTACAAGTAAAATAATTATTCTTAGTAATTTTTTTAAACTAGTCATCTGTGATTGACTTTATAAAAGCTATGTGTTATAATATGTGTATCTTTATGTGAAGGAGTTGTTGAAAACAATGAAGAAGATGAAGAAAATTGCGGTGATTTTAGCTGCTGCATTATCTGCAAATATGCTGGCAGTGATGAATGTTATGACAGCATCTGCCGCAGAAAGTGATGTTATTGGTACAGCAACATTAAAAGGTCAGATGGGCACATATGGTTATTGGGGCGTAGGTGATGCAAGCAATTCAGAAGAAGTGACCAGCACCAATTCTGAGATCACAGGAGAAGGTACCTATACTTCTTCTTGGACTCTTACCGGTGAGGGAACAGGTTCCATTGAATTTTTGATTTTGGAATTTGAAGCATCTACGGATAATTATATTACAAGCGATACTTATCCAGATCTGGAGATTACTATTGATTCTGTAAAGATTGATGGCACAGAAATTGATTATGCAGCCACAGATGGTGCAATCGACTATGCATACTATGCAAACAATACTGGTACAACAAGAGTATATCTAACAGATACGTGGGGCGTATGTTCAGCAGGAAAAATAAATGATGTTCCTTCTGATTCTGTTATAAAGGAAAGTATTGAAGTAACATATACAATTAAAAATTTATATGCTGCTTTAAACTATGGTGATTTGGACGGAAGCGGCGTGGTTGATACTTTTGATGCATTTAGCGTACTTAACGAATATGCAACGATATCTGCCGGGTCAAGTTCTACTTTGGATGAAAATCAGGCAAAACTTGCAGATGTAACCGGTGATGGTTCTATTGATACAAATGATGCATTTTATGTTCTGCGTCGTTATGCACAAATCAGTGCCGGTTCTGAGCCGACACCATTTCCGGTTGAAGAACAGTAAAACATAGGGGTAGGTTCATAATAATTTATGACTAAAACAGTTTTTCCTTAATGTCAACGCCACATAAGGAAGAATTTTGATTACAACAATCAAATAAATATTAATTTTATGGGTTTTACAAAGGAAAAAGGACAGCGTAGAGGGCAGAAATGCTTTTTGCGCTGTTTTCTTTTTGTCTCTATAGTAACACATTTGTTAAGTGAAAAGTCTTTCGCTAGAATATGGGAAAAGGAATTCGAAAGATGTGCGGAATCAAAAATATTATATAGCATAGCAGTTTGCTCCAAAAATACGAACAGGAGCAAAAAGCGCTGACAATAATGGCTTACGAAGGATAGAAGGCTTCGCAGAACGTTGAACAGCAGGCGATAGATTCAATGTACTCTGCATGTAATGAGGGAAAGAAGGAGTCAACATCTAACCCTTCTCGTCATCTTTCTGATAGAATGCAATGAAGTCTATAACAACAAATTAAGCGGGTATTGTCATGTCAAGGTAGCCATTTACTTTATGGCAGTTGGAATAATTGTTATTTTCATCAAGAAAAAAA
>CASEVP010000089.1 GCA_949291345.1 uncultured Ruminococcus sp. | reverse complement strand
GGAGGAATAAAAAATGAAATTCGATGTAAACAACTTGCAGTGGACAAGACAGCCGAAAAGCTATGTCATTTCTCAAAATAAAATTGAGATTGTTACCCAGCCACATACCGATTTGTGGCAGAGAACTTATTACCATTTTCGCAATGACAACGCTCCAGTGCTTCAGATGCATACAGAGGAAAAGTTCTTTTCTTTTGTAGTAAAAACAGAATTTCCCGAAAGCCACCATCGTTTTGACCAGTGTGGTGTGGTTCTGTATTTGGATGCCGAAAACTGGTTGAAAGGCTCGATTGAGTATGAAAATGAGCGTTTTCAACATTTAGGCAGCGTAGTAACCAACCACGGCTACTCGGACTGGGCAACCACAGAAATTCCTGCCAGTGTAAAATCTATGTGGTATCGCCTGAGCCGCAGGGAGGATGATTTCTGTATTGAATGTTCGGAGGATGGTGTTGTTTTCCGTCAAATGCGTGTTTGCCATCTGCATGAAGCAAAGGGTGAAATTCAGTTTGGCGTTTATGCCTGTAGCCCGGAGAATTCTTCATTCTGTGCAGTTTTTACAAACATGGAATTGACTGAATGCAAGTGGCTGGCACATGATGGTCAAGCACCAGACAAAGAATTTTAATGCTCTAAGGTAAGTAGCTTTATGACAAATAAAGAAACCTTGCAAACAAACACTATTCAATCTTGGATATACCTTTGGAATTAAGCCGCCCATTTAAAAACAGTCGTGGTATCCTGCCACGACTGTTTTTTGCTATGCATACTCAAAGATGAGTATCTTGCTGTACAAGGCGATGAAAATCATCAATCATGGATTGCAAAGTAATAATTTCCATTGTTTCCTTGATGGAATCTTCAATTTTTTGGTAAGGCGATTGCAATACTTTACGGATATTTTGTGCCACCGGACATGGTCGCTCCTGGCAGGGGTGAATTCCAATCAGAGATGCCATTCCGTCAGGCTCCAAAGCGGAATAGATTTGATAGAGTGTGATTTTTGATGGGGCTGTACATAGTTCTGCTCCGCCGGTCCCACGGGGCACCGTAATAAGCCCTGCCTTTTTCAACGCACTGAGAATGTTGCGAATCACAACAGGATTGCAGCCGGTACTCTCTGCCAGTAGGTTGCTGGTGACTTTTGCAATTCCCTTCGCTTCATGGATAAATATCAGACAGTGAACCGCAACAGAGCATTTCATACTAATCTGCATAGATGTTTCATATCCTTTCAGGTAATGGACTAATTTTTGTTTTAAATTATGTTGTAACTGTTGACATTACATCGTTTAAATGCTAAACTAAAAGAGATGTGATTTTATTTCTTACATCTCTATTTTATCGGTTTTCTTTAGAAAAATCAAGAGAAATACCATAAAAACAAATTCTATACAGAAAGAGGTATTGTATGAAAGCGGTTCAAATCAAAAACTATTCTAAAAATATAAATACTGCTGTATGTGAGGTCGAACAACCTGAAATTTCTGATTCCGAAGTGTTAATTCAGGTGAAAGCGGCGGCAGTTAATCCGGTTGAAATTCTGATCCTGACAGGAAGAGTGAAATTGATTCAGGACTATGCCATGCCCCTCACATTAGGCAACGAATGCTCCGGCGTGGTTGAGAAAGTCGGAAAAAAGGTGACGGACTTCCAGCCGGGAGATTTTGTCTATACACGACTGCCCTTGCACAAGATCGGAGCCTTTGCGGAATATGTTGCGGTGGATCAGAAAGAAATTGCCAAAATGCCGGAAGGTTATGACTTTGCCACCGCTGCCGCTATCCCACTGACCGGTCTGACAGCATATCAGGCTATTGTGGAGGAACTGGAGGCGAAGCCGGGAGAAACCGTTTTGATCCCCGGCGGTTCGGGCAGTTTTGGGCAGATGGCAGTACCCATTGCAAAAGCTCTGGGATTGCGTGTTATTGTAACCGGCAATGCGCGTGCACGAGAGCAATTTCTTGCAATGGGTGTTGACCGATACCTAGATTATAAGCAGGAAAACTACTGGGAGAAACTGTCTGGGATTGACTATGTGATCGATACTTTGGGTGCGGCAGAGTTCGCCCACGAGCTGTCCGTCCTGAAAAAAGGCGGAAGGTTGGTAAGCCTGCGAACTGGCCCCAACAAAGCATTTGCAGAGCGAAAGCATTTTTCCGGTCTCAAAAAGCTGCTGTTCACCTTGGCAGGCAGTAAGTTTGACAAAGCTGCTCGAAAACAGGGCAAGGAATATCGCTTTCTGTTCGTCCGCTCCGATGGCGCGCAGCTCCGAAAAATTACAGAGATTGTGGAAAGGCAACAGGTCAAGCCTGCTATAGATTCTCGTATTTTTTCACTTTCTCAAGTCAATGACGCGCTGCGGTTGGTGGCCAAGGGGTCGCTTAACGGCAAAGTGATCATTCAGCTGTAAAAGGAGGAGAGCATGAAATTATCTATTCCTATCACAAAAACGATTCAAAAGCGGCACAGTGTACGCACTTATGAGGAGCGGTCGCTTTCGGCTCAGGATCGGGAAGCACTGTTGGATTGCATGAAGCGGCTGGATAATCCCTTTGGTGTCCCTGTCCACAAGTACATCATTGATAAGAAGCTGATCGCGGACGGTGAAAAGCTGGGAACATATGGTGTAATTAAGGGAGCGGACACATTCCTGGGCGTTTCTATCCCAGATGAAGAACTGGCTCCATTGGCTGCCGGATATGAATTTGAAAATCTAATTTTATATGCAACCAGTCTGGGGCTGGGTACTGTGTGGCTGGCGGCCACATTCAATCGCGATCGCTTTGCTTCTTCCATGAACATTCCAGAAAAAGAGTTGTTTCTGGCTATCTCTCCGGTGGGGTATCCGTCAGCCAAGCGCAGTTTGACGGAAACTCTTATGCGCTCCACCATGAAATCATCCTCACGAAAGGCGTGGGAAACTTTGTTTTATCAACAGGACTTTATCACACCGCTTACCAAAAGTATGGCCGGTGTTTATGCCGTCCCGCTGGAAATGGTGCGGCTGGCACCTTCTGCAAAAAATGTACAGCCTTGGCGTGTTTGCAAAGACGGGAACAACTATCATTTCTATGTGACCTATAAGCCAGGGCTGTCCAAAGGAGAAGAATTGATCAAGCGGTTGGATCTCGGTATTGCCTTGTCCCACTTTCACCAGTCAGTTATGGAACAGGAGCTGACCGGAAACTTTGAAATTATGCCGCAGGAGAATTTGAAACTTCCTGAGAATACCTACTACATCATTTCCTGGCGCGCATTAGAAACAAAATGAAGGAGGATTTTTCTATGAAAATCTATGACATTATATTCAGCCCAACGGGTGGAACACAAAAAGTGGCCGAACATTTGACAGAGGGACTGGAGGGGGATGCAATTTGCGTTGATCTCACCGACCGCAAACAGGATTTTTGCACTGTCCAGTTGACACAGGATGATGTTGCAGTTATTTCCGTGCCCTCTTATGGCGGTAGAGTTCCAGCTGTTGCAATCGAGCGTTTGAGCCATATAAACGGCCATGGTGCCCGTGCGGTTTTGGTTTGTGTCTACGGAAACCGAGCCTATGAAGATACACTGGTCGAACTGGAGGATGCTGCAAAACAGGCGGGATTTCATGTGATTGCGGCCGTTGCGGCTATTGCCGAGCATTCCATCGCTCGGCAGTTTGCTGCTGGAAGACCCGACGCGCAGGATATACAGCAGCTTTCGGCGTTTGCCAAACAGATAAAGGGTAAGCTCTTTGCGGGCGATACAGCAGAACCGTCTATCCCCGGAAATCGACCTTACAAAAAAGCAGGTGGCGTGAGTTTGGTTCCAAAGCCTACAAAGGAATGTACAAAATGCAGCTTATGTGCAAAGGAATGTCCTGTACAGGCAATCGACCCGGAAAATCCAAAAAAGGTCGATGAAAAAGCATGTATTGCCTGTATGCGGTGCATTTCTGTATGTCCGCATTCTGCCCGCAGGGTAAATTCCGTCATGCTTTCTGCCGTTGGTCTGGCTTTAAAGAAAGCATGCTCTGATAGGAAAGAAAACGAATTGTTTCTCTAATCTCATAATCTCATGCTGGATCGATTGGCTTCATAAGGACGTGGCAGGAACTATTCTGGTGAAAGCAGCCAGCGTTTCAAGCACTTTGATTATATCTCTATTGGAGGTCTCAAATAAGTTAACCTGCTAACCTGTTTAGTTTTTTGTGAAGATAAGGGTATAGTGTGCGAAATATCATTGATTTTTCTTTTGGTTTATCAAATATAAATTTTATTGAAAGATTTATATAAATTATTGATATAACTACAGCAGCGTGATTGGATATTCTTGAAAAGCTGTTGTAATTTATAGTGAAATGTGATACAATGAAAATATTGCATAAGCAGAAATAGTGGAAAAAAGGAGAAGAATATGTTACTTCGGTTAACGGATGTCAATAAATTTTATCATGGTAATCAGGTGCTTTCTCATGTTTCACTGACGGTAGAAGATCACGATCGAATAGGACTAATCGGTGTGAATGGGTGCGGAAAGTCTACTTTGCTGCGAATATTGACGGGGCATGAACTTCCGGATCATTTGGTAGAGGGAGATGGAGAAATAGCGCTTTCTGCCAAAACCAGCGTGGGATATCTGGAGCAGATGGGCGGTTTGGATCGAGAAAGTACAGTCTGGGAAGAGATGCGCAGTGTGTTTCAATCTCTGTTGGATGTTCAGAAACGGTTGCATCAGCTAGAAATGCGCATGCAGACGGGGGACATGCAGGTGGCAGAAGAATATCATCGTTTACAAACCTGGTTTGAAAATAATGACGGTTATCAGATTGATGTCAAAATTCGTACTGTATTACATGGAATGGGCTTTTCGCAAGAAACGTTTGATCGTGTTATTTCTGGATTCAGCGGGGGAGAAAAAACCCGTCTCGCAATTGCGAAACTGCTGCTGGAAGCACCAAATTTGTTGATTTTGGATGAGCCAACCAATCATCTGGATTTTAAAACAGTTATGTGGCTGGAGGATTATTTGAAAGAGTATAAAGGTGCACTTTTGGTGGTATCGCACGACAGATATTTTCTGGATAGACTTTGTACCAGTATATGCGAGATTGAAATGGGAAAATTGACTCGTTATAAGGGGAATTATACAGCATTTACCCAATTAAAGGAAGCTGCGGTTGCCAGGCAATGGAAGGAATATGAAATACAGCAAAAAGAGATTGCCAAGCTGGAGGACTACATTGCACGTAATTTAACGAGAGCATCTACAGCTAAAAGTGCACAGAGCCGTGTTAAACAATTGGAAAAAATGGAGAGGATCGAAAAACCGGTTACGCTGCAAAAACAGGCACGTGTGCGGTTTACATTTGAAATGGATCCTCCAGTAGAAGTGCTTCAAGTTCAGGGAATCGATATTTCCGTGGGTGAGGGAGCACAGAGAAAGATACTGCTGCCACAGCTTTCATTTGAAGTGCGCCGAGGAGAAAAGTGGGGAATTATCGGTGACAACGGGATTGGAAAATCTACACTGTTGAAAATATTGCAGGGAAAACTGCCCCATTTGGGAAGAATACGTTGGACCAGTAATGTTAAGATTTCATATTTTGAGCAGGAGAGCACCAATTTACATCCGACAAAGACAGTGATGCAGGAAATTCACGACAGAGTACCGAGTTGGACAGATTTGGAAGTGCGAAAACTGTTGGGACAGGTACGATTGACTGGGGACAATGTATTTAAGCCAGTAGGCGTGTTGAGCGGCGGAGAACGTGCGAAAGTTTGTTTTGCAGTAATGATGCTGGAGCATGCAAATGTATTAATTATGGACGAGCCCACAAATCACCTTGATATTGTCATGAAAGAAGTAATTGAAGAAGCGATGCAGACATTTTCGGGGACACTGTTGTTTGTATCACACGATCGTTATTTACTGGATAAGGTAGCGGATCATATTCTTGAACTGAAGAGTGATGGTGCAAATACTTTTGTAGGTGGATTTTCTGCGTGGCTGGAAGCTCAGCAAAAGGTACAGCAGGAAGAATTTTCTCAAGCAACACTGCATAAAACAGAAAAAAGCGAAATATTGCAAAAAAAGGAAAAACCAACTTACCGTTCGAAAAAGCAGCGTGCACAGCAGACGAAGATGCGTGCGGATTTCCGCATAAAGGAAAAGCAACTGGATAAAATGCAGGAGGAATTAGATCAGTTATCTCAAGAAATAACACAAGAATGGGTATGCAACGACTATCAGTTAATGCAGGAAAAATGTGCCAGAATGCAAGAGCTGCAAATGCAGATGGATGAAACAATGGAAGAAATGATTCTATTGGAAGATGCAATAGAAAGGTAAATATGGAAGTGTTGTGACAAATGAAATCAGAAATAGATTAGCAACACTGCACAATAACTGTCTAACGGCTTAGTAAACCATATGATATTTTTATTAGATAAAACAAAGCACCACATACAAACTGATATAATAAAAACGGTAAATGGATATCATTTTCCATTTACCGTTTTTTATTTATGTGAGGTAAAATAAAGTTATTTATCTAACTTTTTCTTTTCATCTTCGATCATTGCCAGCAATTCATCGACAGAAGCAGTGGAAATCTTGTCGTGTCTGCTTGCCGGTGTGGAAGAAGTTTTAGGTGTTTCAACCGGTTTTGAAGAATGAGAAGTAGTGCCAGAGAATCTGCTAGAGCCAAGATTTCGTGCTTCTTCCGGGGATTCTGCGACATGACTGCCGCGATAATTGGAAGTAGATTCTTCAGCGTGTGATGTATCTAAACTATGAGAATTGTTGCTGGATGAACGATAAATGTTGCTAGAGGAACTGCCTCGTGTACCAAATGTTGAGGTGTTGGAAACATTTCCAGCATGTGTACCTTCATAATGACTGTTGCCAGATGAATCACCTAGCGGAATCTGATCTTCTGGATTCGAATAGATTGGTACATCGTGTTGTGCTTTGAACTGCATGGTGCGTGCTTTTTGATATGGTGAATTGGGATTTACTTGCTTGCGTTCAAAATTCTGGGCAATAGAAGAGCGTTTCTGTTCAAAGGAACGACTGGGTGTAGCATCGTGAGGGCGAAAGAGCGGAGAACGCATGCCAAGTTCTTCATCGGCTTCGTAATCAGAGCCTGGGTCATATGAATCCTCACTGTATACTTCGTCAAAATTTTCTTCAAATGCAAATTCATCATTGTGTTTGCTGTTTGCACGGACAATGGCAACAATTAGCATAATTACCAAGATCACACTGGGTAAAACTAGGAGCGTGAGAATGCCTGGGACGCCAGTTGCAAATTGAATATATGCATAAAGTTCGCCACTTTCATAGATGCATTTTCCTAAAATGTTATCGACTGTGATCGGCGGTTCCGTTCCCACGGAATCTGCCTGCATAGTTGTTGGATAATACTTTAGGATCCCGGTTTCATCTTGTTCAATGTTGTAAATACGTCGTACAGCAATACGATCCGAATCGACATCAGTTGAAGTATCATCTGCTGCCAATACACATAGCACAGCATTGTTTTTGGCAATAGGATCCGATTCGTCATAAACGGAGGCAATGACTGCAGTGTACTGATGAATAGAAGCAGCGGCATTTGTATCGTCTGTTTCAGTAGAAGAATCGTTATCGGAAACATCACTTTGTATGCCTGCGGCGTTGTCTAGTGAAGTGGTATCTGTTGCTACAGAGACACCGGATTCTGCTTCCATCACATCGCTTTCCATTAAATAAATATAATGACCAAAGATCTTAGGGGTATCGCTTCGTGTAAATAAAATGTTTGTTGTCAGCGTAACTGCAACAATCACAATCAGAAGTATTGCAAGAACAACTGCAAGAATGGATTTGGATTTCTTTTTCATGATGTTACCTTCCTTTGCATATAATGTAATTCATTCATTTAAGATGTATTATAACATATCTTTTTCAGAATTTCAATTCTTTTTTCGGAAAAAACAAGAGAATGAAAAAGATGATGTTTCCGATTCCAATACGTGAAAAAAGTTATGGATTCACAGCGGAAAACGGAGTATAAGGCATTATTTCTTTTATTATAACATATCAAAATGAGAATTTCAATGGGAAACGCAAATTTTTATTGAAAAATTGCCGAAAAAACCTCTTGACAAATGCTAAATTTATGGTATAATAAAAAAGGTTTCGCTGGAATAGCTCAGTTGGTAGAGCAGCGCATTCGTAATGCGCAGGTCGCGTGTTCAAGTCACGTTTCCAGCTCCATATTTTGGGAAAGCTCGTTGGAATCGGGCTTTTCTGTGTATATGCGAGCGTAGTTTAGTGGTAAAACATCAGCTTCCCAAGCTGAGGTTGCGAGTTCGATTCTCGTCGCTCGCTCCAATGTGAAATGTTTTCGCCGTCTGTATACTTTAAGTATTGCAGATGGCGTTTTTTATATCGAAATGTCA
>CASEVP010000088.1 GCA_949291345.1 uncultured Ruminococcus sp. | reverse complement strand
TTCAGCATCTCAAGCGGATCGCCTATCTTACTTATCTTTTCCATTCTGTTTTCTTCATCGAAGAAACTTCTCTGTCGTACTTTCATGTTCTTATTATACTATGTTTTTCTCTGTTTGTATAGGGGGTTTTTAGAGATGCTCATAAATTATTTCCAAATCTTGAAAAATAACGAATAACTTACGAAATATTTTTATTATATTGTTTTTTTAAACGAAATTATATTCTGATTTTACTAGATAAATGCTCTCACTAAAACAATGCCGCCAAACAATAGTAGAATAAAACCGAAAAATAAATGCATTTTTCTCATACAATGGCTATCATTTTTTTCCATACCACAGCTCCTGCAGAAAGTGCAATCCACCATATCATAGTTCCTACAAATACACCGGCCACAAGAAGAATTCCTTGTATAATTTTTATTTCATTGAGAATTTGAAAATACGAAAATGCAAAAAGAAACGTAAGAATTGTCGCCGGGTTTGTAATACCAACAACAAAAGCAGTAAAAAAATATTTCCAATTTTGTACTTTACCCTCTTGCTTAACTGTCCCATCATTTTCTTTTTGAAAGATAAAACGAATCCCCATTCCCAAAATCAGAAATCCACCTGCAACACGTATTTCTTTTAGGTGCTGTAAAAGAAATTCAGATACCATTGTAAGTCCTAATGCACCGCATGCTGCGTATATGCAATCCGCGATGGAAGAACCCATACCGGTTTTCAGTCCTGCTACAAATCCATATCGATAGGTTCTCTCTACTGTTAGTGTCCCTACTGCACCCACTGGAACACCAATAAGTAGACCGATTAGAACGCCTTTTTCAAAAAGAGCCAGTATCATTTAATTTTGTTCACACTTCCATTAATAAAATACAAGTATTAGTATGCCATCATATAGGTGCACACCAATCAGACAGGATTAGCGGTTTTTTTCCTGTTCGAGGATCTGGTAAAATTTCTTTGACAAATCGCACTGAAAAGTGGATATGTGTCATTTTTTTCTCTATTAATATTTTTTTAATTTGTTCTTCTATTTCCTTCTGTATTTTTTCCCGCTTGTTTAAATTTGGTACTTCTGCCAATATTTCAAAGGAAAATTGATCTGTCTTACGAAACTGATAATCCAAAAGTCCCTCTGAACAAAATCCTTCTACAGCCAATGGATGTAGAAAATCTTGTTCACCATTCTCTCTCTCAAACCACAGCATATCTTCGTCTCTTGCTAGTATAATTTCTGCTCTGTGGAAAGGACTTCCTTGCAAAGGCTCTTTTAATATCAAACGATCGGTTATCTCATACCGAATTAGCGGTTGTGCATAATTATAAAGACACGTCAAATACATTTTCTCGTTTTCAACTTCAATTATATTTAGATCATCAAAAAGTACCATTCCACCTTCTATTCCTGTTTCTACACCGAGTGCAAGTGATTCGCTGGCACCGTATATATTGACAACATCGGCATGAAATGTCCCTTCCAAAAAGGTGCGTAGCCCTGGATTCAATGGTTCTCCACAAGATATAACTCTACTCACATGCAAAGTAACCTGATCGTTCTCTACAAGTTCCCCTAATATTTTCAACGCTGAAGCATATCCAATAATAACATCTGGTTTAAATGCATGTATTCGTTGTGCCCATTCTTGCAATGGCGTGTTGATATCCAGATACATTTGCTTTGCCCCAACTCCCTTAATCCCGTCTCCAACAGCCATTGCTCCCCCGTATCTTCCCTGTGTTGCTGCAATATATAGAATGTTAGGACGTTTTGAAAGCAGTTTTACAATCTGTGATATAGACATTCCCCATAATGCACCTCGTACGATTCCCAAAAGCATTTCTTCCCAGGCATCCTGATCATAAATGAAATATCCTGGCTTCCCAGTACTTCCAGATGAGTGAATCACATGGTAATGACGAAATGTTTTTTTTCTCATACTTTCCATTGCGTCAAAACGGCAAAGCTCTTCTTGTGTTACATTCGATACTGTAATTAGTTCATCAAAATGTTCCATTAATATTTTCTTTCGAATTATTGGAAAAGCCGACAACGGAAGTGTAAGCAGATTTTTTCTTGTGATTCCTGCATTTTGAAAAGTGCGTCTGTAATATGAAGAATGTTCCCATGCATATACAAGTAAATGGTGTAATTTTTTCTCTTGTATTTGCCTTAATTGCTCAGAAGTTTTTTTTCGTTTTGTTTCAGACCATATAATCTTAACAGCATTTTTATATTATTCAATTTGTACCTCCTTCCGATAAATCAATACAAACCTCTACTATTTTCTTTGCATATAATGTTGTTATTTCCACTTTTGTATTAATATATTCTATCGATGTACATGTTACCAAAATATACCATGATAAATCTAGTAAAATAATTAAAATATTTAATATAAAATTTTATAAGAATTGCCATTTTATATTAGTAATATATTTTATAAGCGGTTTTGAGTTAAATATATCTTAGTTTTCAAGTTAATTTTATTCTTTTTATTATGAAAGATCGCAAGAAACAATTATCTAAAAAACTATTAGCAATATTTATTTAAAATACCTGCATTATATTTTAATATGCATATTTTAGTAACCTGCACATAGCTTCTACATATCCCTCGCATTACTGCGTTTTAATTTTCTATTCATTGTATCCATTAAAATACGATATAATACTGTTGCTTATCCTTATGATACTAATGCAACACATTTGAAAGAGAGGAATGAATTTATTTATGAAATATACAAATCCTGTTGTAAAAGGATTTTATCCTGATCCAAGTGTATGCTCCGCTAATGGAAAATATTATATGGTTTGCAGTTCATTTCAATATTTTCCCGGGGTACCACTATTTGAAAGTACAGATCTAGTTAACTGGACACAGATAGGGTATGTACTTACAAAAGAAAATCAAGTCATGTTGGATAAGGTAAACAGTTCAGGTGGAGTTTTTGCCCCTACAATACGATATAACAATGGACGCTTTTACATGGTAACTACAAACCACACCACGCAACAAAATTTTTACGTGTATACCGATAATATTTACAGTGAATGGTCTGATCCAATCTATGTTAATCAAGATGGTATTGATCCTTCTCTTTTTTTTGAAAATGGAAAAACATATTTTATGAGCAACGGTACTGATGACAATGGTGAAAGTGGTATTGTACAATGTGAAATTAACATTGCAAACGGTCAAAAACTTTCTAAAAGCAAATGTATCTGGAAGGGATCAGGGGGACGATATTTGGAAAGCCCCCACATGTATCGAATCAACGAATATTATTATCTTATGGCAGCTGAAGGAGGGACAGAATATGGACACATGATCACTTATGCACGTTCTCAATCTGTATGGGGTGAATTTGTAGGATATCCCAATAATCCTGTACTTACCAATCGTAATAAGGCTCCCTATATAATACAAGGAATTGGCCATGGAGATTTAGTAATGGATAAATATGGTGAATGGTATATCCTAAGTCTCGGATTTCGACAAATCGATCTTTGGATGCCGTATCACAATCTAGGCAGAGAAGTTTTTCTCACACCTGTTAAATTTAACTTTGATGGTTGGTTTACTGCTGGAAAAGACGGTACAACAGCAGAAACCTATGAAATAGCTGGAAACTTTTTACAAAACGAAAAAAAATTATATACGTTTGAGAACACATCATGGAAAATTGAATGGTGTCATCTTCGACGCCCCAATTTAAAAAACTATCATTTTTTGGATGACAGAATTATTTTACACGGCAGTGATATTACTCTTGATGATATTGACTCTCCGACATTTATTGCACTAAGACAGCGTGATTTTCAATTTGAATTATCTGTAAATCTAACACTTGACAATGGAGAAGCCGGTGTCACCTGCTATATGTGTGAAGAGGAACACTATGATATTGCATTAATGAAAAATGATAACAAAACAAATGCTGTTCTTAAGCTAAACATTGGCGGAATAAAGCACACACAAAATATTATACATTTAAAAACAGATTCTGCTTGTCTTCTTATCCGTGGAGACCATCACGCTTATCATTTTTATATTATTACAGAAAATACCGAAATTTATATGGGCAGTGGCAAATCTAAATATCTTTCCAGTGAAGTTTCCGAAGGATTCACAGGTGTCATGTTGGGATTATATAGTATAGGCAATAATACAGCACTATTTCAAAATTTTCAATGCCAATATCAATAATGAAAACAAATTCAAATACAATAAGTTTTTTGTATAAATTTCCATAACAATATTTAAGAAAAGAGGACTATTGCACTATTATTAGTGAAATAGTCCTCTTTTATATTATATATCATTGATGATCACTATTTTCTCTGACAAAAAAAGTTAATATGCTAATATCTTCCATTTTATCCGCAATAGCCTCACATTAGTTTTTACATCTCTTGCAATAATTGTTTCATGAGACATAAATCTAAAATATTAATGCAGTTATCAGAATACAAATCCCCGGCATTCCAATTAGCCATATAGTTGCTAACACCAAGGAGCCATTTTTGCATCATGACAGCATC
Organism: uncultured Ruminococcus sp.; assembly: GCA_949291345.1. Taxonomy (GTDB): domain Bacteria; phylum Bacillota; class Clostridia; order Oscillospirales; family Ruminococcaceae; genus Ruminococcus_C. Next base: position 8,446 of record CASEVP010000088.1, on the reverse strand, counting down.
TGCAACATTTAATACACCATCTTCGTTAACGTCACCATACACTGATTCCTTCTCATTCATTACGAATACAGTGTAATTAACACAGTATGCAGACTGTCCATTACTACCTAGTGTTATATTTTCCCCAGCTTTAACATCCTTTTTATACAATTCAAAAACAACATCATTGGAACTTGTAAAGGAAAACGACGTCTTCTCCCATGAATTTAGCCATTCTGGAAGAGGATTTACTCTCACATCCATTGCAACATAAACTGAAATATCTGCACCTGCTATAAATGTTCCTAGCGTATTGTCGTAATTTTTAGAATCACATGCCGTCCTAATATATTCTGCCCCCTTTAATTCAACAGGTATATCCAGAATAGTGTACTCTCTATCTCCATAAATTTGAGCACCATCTGCCAAACCATATTCGATTTTCCAATCGCTATTATTTTCAGAATCATTAATATACAGATCCTTTATTAAAATTCCATTAAGTGGTATGGAATCTCTTCCGAAAATAAAATGATTAATATTGAAAAGGTATCCTTCTCCACCTGTAAATTTCAAATATAGTGTATGTTTTCCAGAAACAGCAGAAATATTACAAAAAACATCTGTCCAGTTCTGCCAATCATCAGTTGCTGCAACACCGCATTGCGCAATAGGAACACCATTCAAGCTATCAATATAGATTTCGATTGCACAACCTTCCTTTCCACCTGCTACGCGTGCGCTGAAACTTTTAGCACCATCCTCAAAATCTACATTGCGGAACATAATATAATCACCATTTTCGATGTAACCTACATTTTGTCCACCCTCTGTACATTCCTCCGTGTGAACACCATTCTGTTCATCATAATTTTCTGCTTCCATCACCTCAAAAGCAGAAATCGATTTAACTTGCACAGATTCCGGTGATAGTTTCACAACACCCTCAGGGAAAGAGTCTATAGTTAGATCATTAATATAATACTCAATATTGGTATATCCTTGACCACAATAATCACCATTGGTATCAGACGGATCATAAGGATCCAAACCTCTTGCAATTTCCCATTCATCAGACATACCATCGTTATCTGCATCGTTAATTGATTTTGTAAGTATAGATGATGGATAATTATATTTTATTCCACACTGAATATGATACTTATCCAGATCTGTTTTCTGATCTGCACTAGCATCATCGTAAGCAGCGGTTCCACTTAGATTGCCGGTTCCGGTCTGAGTTTCATATGCTGCTTGCTTGTCAACATCTGTGCGTAGTTCTGGTGCAATTCCATTTCCTGCAAAATTTACTACATTCTGAAAAGATACTTCTGCACTTTCTGCAGTCAACGCTGTTGACACATTTTCCCCATTTACAATTGTTTCAAATGCAGTAGTGCTTTTGGTATTTGATTCATCTTTTCCTAGTCCAGATTTATAACTAATTCCTTTCCAATTATTGTATGTTATATCAGCGTAAATGGAACCATCCTGATTTAACATTTGGTTTCCTTCGAGAAAAATTTGAAAATTTTCAGGACTGGTACTGCTGTCTACATTCACATAATGTTTTCCGCTGGTTGTACCATTACCCATTTTGAGTGTATTATTAACATAATTTAAGTGTCCGATAGTACCATACGCTGTCTGATATGCCCAGTTGTATATAACATTGTTTGTGAAATCAGCAGTTTTAGTACCAACGATTTTACCACGAAAATTTCGAGAGACATTATGTACAATTAGATTATGGTCAAACGTACAATACCCTTTTCCCATCATCATACCAAAACCATGAATTCCCTTACTATGTCCTCCCCAAGAATCAGCTGGTCCAATAACAGAATACTGCACAGTATAGTACTCATTATTAGAATACAACCCCCACTGTTCGTCTGTTGTCCAACCCATAGAGCAGTGATCAATGATGGAATTAGAACCTTTTGCTCCACCCCATGCATCATTTCCACTACTAGTTGCCATATATGGACCTGGACGTGAACTAATGTAACGACAGATGATGTTATCACCACTCATACCCATTTTATAATTTTTCAATGTAATGCCTGAACCACCAGGTGCAGTTTGTCCTGCAATTGTAACATTACTTGCAACAAGTATGTTACTCTGAAGTTCAATTGTTCCGCTTACATCAAATACAACGATTCGGTTTGACTTGCTTACAGCATCACGAAATGACCCAGCACCACTATCGTTTAAATTGGTAACATGTACTACTTCACCACCTCTTCCGCCTGTTGCATATTTGCCGCCGCCAACTGCTCCTGGAAATGCTAGCACTGTATTATTGGCCGCAACAGCATCCAATTTCAACATAGGAAATGGATTTTCTATAGCAGAAAACATCATCATCAGTCCAGTTAAAAGGGAAATTCCCCGAAATAGAAATTTTTTCATCATTATTCTCCTTACGTCAATATAGTCTGTGGTTGCGCCGCAATAATCCGTAATTCTCTATCGCTAACGAAAAGCGTCCATAATTTTCATGATGACTTATAGCATTTATACCATTTTTCCATCGCCCTCCATCTACAATATTTAGTTTTTTTATCCTCATGCTGTAATAATTTTATTTACTGAAACTGAGTTTGCTTTATGTTATCCATACAACTTTCCACATTTTAAGCAAATGTCATCCAGCAGAAAATCCCAAAATATCCTATTAAAAGTAACACCATTAATTCTATTTTGGATTGTCAAACTATCCATTGTAAAATAGGAGTAAATTCCACTTTACAGTTGATTCGTTTTATAATTTATACTGAGAAGATACCTATCGACAATCTCCCCGTCACTAAGTTTAAATATAAAAAACCTGAATTATGGTTTTTACATTTGCATCATCAAAGCAATGCATTTTTCTGTTTACAAAAACATATTCATACAAGCACGACCATTGCATAATTATAAATTATTTATATAATTAACATCCAATTTATTATAATAATTATACATGATAACCAATTGGATGTCAATATGTAAATTGATTTTTCATATTATAATTTTCATTGCTGCCAAAATACAATTATTCTCAAATATATAAATAAAAACAGTGTGCATACCTTGCGATTGCACACTGTCATTTCTTGTTATACGATTAAAAACATGAATTATTTCAATAGATTTCTATCTTCAAAATAATCAATTTTCATTGAATGACGAACTTCTTGCAACGTCTCAGCTGCTTTCTTTCTTGCCACTTTACAGCCCTCTTCCAATAATTCATATAATTCAGGCAAGCGCTGCTCCCACATTTTGCGGCGTTCTCGAATGGGTTGAAGCTCTGCTTGCATTACATCATTGAGGAATCGTTTTACCTTAACATCTCCCAAGCCGCCTCGCCGATAATGATCTTTGAGTTCATCAAGGCAGCTATAATCTGACCAGAATTCCGTAAAATGTTCTGGGCGACAAAATGCATCCAAATAAATAAAAACTGGATTTCCTTCTACTTTACCTGGATCTTCAATTCGTAAATGATTCGGGTCAGTAAACATGGACATAATCTTCTTTTTTATTGTTTCGGGTTCGTCTGATAAATAAATACAGTTACCCAACGATTTACTCATTTTTGCCTTACCATCAATACCAGGCAAACGAAGACATGCAGCATTTTCCGGCAAAATAATCTCAGGTTCCGTCAATGTTTCACCATATACAGTATTAAACTTATGTACAATTTCCTTGCACTGCTCTAACATAGGTAACTGATCTTCTCCTACTGGAACTGCAGTTGCACGAAATGCAGTAATATCTGCCGCTTGGCTAATCGGATAGCAAAAAAAACCAACTGGTATACTTGCCTCAAAATTCCTCTGTTGAATTTCTGCTTTTACGGTAGGATTTCGCTGTACACGAGATACCGTAACTAGGTTCATATAATAAAAAGTTAACTCGGTTAGTTCCGGCACCATTGACTGAACAAAAATTGTTGATTTTTCAGGATCAATTCCACATGCAAGATAGTCTAGTGCAACTTGCATGATGTTCTGCCGTACCTTTTCTGGATGTTCTGCATTGTCTGTCAATGCCTGTGCATCAGCAATCATAATATAAATTTCATCAAAGCGTTTGGAATTTTGTAATTTTACACGTTCTTTTAACGAACCAACATAATGTCCCACGTGCAGACGTCCTGTAGGCCGATCTCCAGTTAAAATGATTTGTTTCATATGTTGTATAATTCCTCCTGATTCAAAGCAGCTTTTACAAACAAGATCTGATAATATTTTTCCATTTACATTTTCACCACATCAATTCAAATCTCTTGCTATTATCTTTCCATTTTACTTTACAAAATGCTCTTCCAGCAATTTATTCCTAAATAATTGCTTTTAATATCATTATACCATTCCTTGATACCATTGTCAACATACAATAACATGCGGGCAAGTAAATTACGTGTAAATTGTCAATGATGTATTACAAACCCACATTCGCAGAATGTTTGTACAAAAAATTACACCACATTTACCTGTTAGAGTACTTCCTGTCATTGTTATAAAATTGATCGCAAACCAGGTATCTTTTTGAGAAACCATACACATAGAAAAGTAGCAAATGCAACAAAAATTGTTAGCCCAATATTTGCCAAAATTCCACCATGATCATATGGATTCCATTGTAATGTAACTAAAATTAACTTCAAAAACAGCATATGCAGCAAATAAATACCAAAGGAACAAAAATCAATCTGTTGTAATATTTTATGAATCCATGAAGGTATTTTTTTTGTACCACCCATCAACAATCCAAAAATACCTATTGATTGTAACACAATTACTGGGAATGCATAATTTTCCAACAAATTTCCTATGGTATCCCATTGATTCAATATACTAAATACAGAAAGAACGCCAATGAGAGCAGAACTCAACACGATTAAAAGCAAATAAATCCATCGCGGCAATGCTATGAATTGTTTTGAAATACTGTATCCTAGAAACAAGTACAAAGGGTAAACACTATACACACAGATGTAAAATGCAATATTTTCCCCTATCAAAGATGCAAGAAAAGGTAAAAATGCTTGAAAAACAAAAAGAACAATTAACAAATACCACGTATCTTTTTTTTGCAGTGACGCAGAAATTTTACGATAAAAGGGCAACATCAAATATATTGCAATCATTAAATATAAGTACCACATATGATTCCAGCCAGTCCCTGTAACTGCTTGCCGCAATCCATTGAAAATCATACCAATACCAAAATTTTTTTCGGCAATTCCATCATATATTGCAAACAGTTCAGAAAATACCAGTAAAGCAAGAACCATACGCAATATATACTTTCCAAATAATTTTCTTAATGTAATATTTCGACTGCTTTCTAACAACAACGTGCCACTTACCATAACAAATATTGGGACAGCCCACATCATCAGATTTCGAACAGTAATTGATGCAGCAAAATGACTTGTAGTTGTAGCATAGGCACTTGCAGCATAAAATGTATGCAAAACGATGACTGCAAGACATGAAAAGGCACGCAAATATGTCAAATATACAATTTCATTTTGTCTCATTTTCATTAATAGAACAATCCTCCATCACCAATACATCCATCATTGGGATCTGCCGCTGGTGGATCGGTTGCAGGCGGATCAGTAACAGGAGGTTCTGTCACAGGAGGATCTGTTGCAGGTGCTTCTGTCAAAATTGGTTGTGTTTCTACTGACTGTACCTCTGCATTATAATCTTCTTTCACTGCTTGATTCTGCTGCTCCTCTACAAGAGCTTGCTGCTCTTCTTCCTGTTGTATGGCTATTTCCGATTCTTTCGTACTAAGTTCTTCATTTGTTGTTAAATCTGTATATGTTAAGAATGCAACACCATCTTCTATATGTAATTGGCAAGAATCCATATTTTGATACGGAAAAGTATGGAGTTTGTATACCATATCACCTTCTACAGTAATAACAACTGTATACGTCGGTGTTTTTTCATCCTGAGATGCTTGAGTTGTATCGATATAAAGAATCCGCTCTTCATCTGTTTCAAACGGTTCATCTTCTGCCAACATGTTCTCTAAAGCAGATTCGCTTACTCCATCTTCCATTGTAAAACCGGTAATAACTGCATTTGTTTTGTTGATTAGATGAATTGCATATATTCCTTCACCCTCTGACTCAATTCCAATCGTTTTATAAGTTTTTTCTGGTTTCGTTGTAATTGTAGTAACCGAAGTCGTCTCTGCCATCGTTGTTGTAGCATCAGTTGTAGATTCTACAATAGATGCAGATCCTTCTTCTACGTTTGTGCACCCTGTTATACACAAACTCACCAAACACAAACATAAGCTCCATACTGCCATACGGTTCTTTTTCATACTTCTATCTCCTTTTTTAGTCAGTCATAACATCTTCTTTGACATACCGCCACGTTCCGGACTGTCCGTATGATATTTGATATCCATTTCGACCCGTATCATTAGTGAAATTGGGATCAAATACATATGTTATGCCATCTATGATGATTTCTACCCAAGAATGCGGACCTAATCCGCCCGATACCAAAGGTACTTTTCCTGAAATCTGTTTTGCCTCGTACCCCAACGTTCTTGCCATTTCGCAAAATGTCGCTGCCATAACATAACAGTTACCCTTAAGGTTGTCAAATCCATAGTCTGCATACCATTTTATCCCTGGTGTTTTATCCTGAGGCATATCGGCGGTGTGCCCATAATATGGAAGACTTGCAGACCAGTCAAATGCCTTTTTCAAATCCCAACCAATTTTATCCAAAATTGCAACTGCCTTGGGATACAAAATTTTTGTTGCAACACCGTTTGCATCTATTATGTAGCCGTCTTTTCTTTGACTACGCAACATGACTCCGTTATCCTGAAAATAGTATTTTTTTCCATTTATATCCTGCCATCCAGTTTGCATAACGCCATCGTCATTCATATAGTATGTACCGGTCTGCAATGTAAGAAAACCAATCTGTGCAATTCCTTCAGCATTAAAATAATAGCGTTTTCCTCCAATTGTCTGCCAACTTTTCAGCATCTGACCTTGCCCATTAAAGTAGTACTTCTTTTCATTAATTATTTGCCAGCTTCTTGCCATTGTGCCATCGGAACGGAAATAATATGTATTTCCTTGATATAATAAAAATCCGAATTTCATTTTCCCATCAGATTCAAAATAATATGTATCATTACCAATATTTTGCCAGCCAGTTGCACGTACACCGTTCTCCAAAAAATAATACGTCGCGTTATCAATTACTTGAATTCCGGTTACCATATGATATGCTGAGTCAAAATAATACATATCTTCATTTATTTCCACCCATCCAGTTACAGGATTACCTTCTTCATCATAATAAGAAACAGTATCATCTGAAAATGTACACATACCCACCTGTTGGTAGCCAAAATCATCATTCATCAAATAGCGACAGCCATCTACAATGATTTCACCAGTTAGTTTTCCATTTTCATTCGAAAAATAGTTTCTATCGTAACAAGTAATCCATCCGGTTTGCAGTTCGCCAGTTACAGGATCATAATAGACTCGAATTTGATTAACAGTTCTCCATCCAGTTTTTTGTGCACCTGTAAAATCAAACAAGTATGGCACATCTTCTATTTCCTGTACACCAACTGCAGCTTCTCCAGTTACTGGATCATAATAATGTCTGATGCCGTCTATCATTTGCCAACCAATTTGCTGGATTCCCATTTCATCAAACAAATATATTACATGGTCAATGGGAACAGTTCCCTTTGCATATGTTCCGTCAGACTGGATATACATTCTGCCTTCTTCCGTTTCTGTCCATCCCGTGCCATTCTCTGATTCTTCTGTCATGGTTATAACAGTCGTTGCAACTGGTACATTTCCTGCATATGAAGAAGAGATAACATCAGCTGAAACGTTTCCTGAGGTAAAAACAATTCCTCCCCCCAAAACTGCAGCTGGTATACATATCTTCCAAATACTTTTGTGGAGTTTCATTTTCAGCACTTCCTTCCACCAACTCCGATAAATAAAGCAGTACATTTTTTAGATATGTGGTGACACATATTTTCATGATCTATCTTAAATGTGTAAAAATTTTTATTTTAACAGAAAATTAACTATAACGCATTTACAAGAAATTTACTCCATCGCTTTCTGAATGGCGTTAAATAAATCATCGTATTCTTCATACGCGGGCAAATCCGGATAATCTGCTTTTATTTGCTCTGTACTACGGAACAAAAAGCCAGCTTTACTTGCCTGAATCATTGCCAAGTCATTATGGCTGTCTCCACTTGCAATAGTATCATAACCGATTGATTGCAAAGCTTTGACTGTTGTCAATTTTGAATCCGCAACACGCATTTTAAATCCAGTAATCATACCATTTTCAGAAACTTCTAATGAATTGCAGAAGATAGTTGGCTGTCCTAATTTTTCCATCAAAGGACCTGCAAACTGTACAAACGTATCACT
>CASEVP010000087.1 GCA_949291345.1 uncultured Ruminococcus sp. | reverse complement strand
AATTGTACAAATATATTATACGTTATTTAAATATATTCTCATAAAAATCATTTATGCCGATGAGTTTGTTTTTTTATCTAAACAAAATTCTGTTTTTTATTCTTGCAATAATGAATCAAAATATGTAACATGCATTGCCTTTTGAAAAAAGTCATTTAGTTTGGGATATTTATCTCGAATTCGAATCGGTTTAAGCTGTACATTTGTAAAACAGTGAGATGATGTGGCAATTGCACATAGTACACCAGTTTCTACACAACGTATTTCGTATTGCAGTTCCAGTTTAAATCCATTATATTTTGTGATTTGCGAATAAACCGCCAAATGTTCACCAAAGCGCAATGAGTGTTTATATTCACAGGTAACACCAAGAACAGGCAACAAAACCCCTTCTGCTTCCATTTGCTGATACCCAATACCAATTTTATTCATAAAATCTACCCTTGCTTCTTCTGCCATATGAATATAATTGGAATGGTTTACAATATCCATTCGATCTGTTTCATGATAAAAAACCATTCGAGTATAAGCTGTTATTTTCATAAAAACTAACTTCCTTCCTATTTTGTTTTTATTTTTATACAATCTTATATCGATTGACATCTTTAATAATATCAAAAATTAAATTAGTTATTTAGAATGCTTCTTATTCTAATTGATTTTGTTCTTTAATCCAATCTTTATGAACTTGATTCATTTTTATTGTACTTTTAATTATCCTGAAAGTAGCTATACAATTGACATGGTATCATACCATTGTACAATTTCCTTTTTTTATTAGATTTTTTTCCAAAATGTAATTCAAAGTCTCTATCCGGAGAAATAATATAACATGGATGCATTTTATCTGCCGGAAATACTTCCCCCATAATTCGATATAGAGACTGTGCATGCTGAATATCCAGCATGCGTTCACCGTATGGTGGATTACATATTGTCACAGCGCCTTTAATGGCAACAAAATTTGCAATTTCCCTTTTTTCTAAATGAATCCTAGGTTTTACACCTGCTCTTCTACAGTTTTCTTCAGTTATTGCGATTGCTTCCGGATCAATATCATATCCGTATGCCTCAAAAGTGGCATCGTGCCGTATATTCGAAACCATCTCTGCTCTTGCATTCCGCCAGATACTTTCATCGATCTGTAGCCACTGTTCTGCCAAAAAACGACGATTCATTCCCGGTGCCATTCGCAGCGCTTTCAATGCAGCTTCTATCAAGATTGTTCCGCTGCCACAAAATGGATCATATACGATACTATCTGAGTGTACTCTTGCCAAATCCACTATACCTGCCGCTAAAGTTTCCTTTATTGGTGCTGCATTTGCATTTTTTCGATATCCACGCTTATGCAGTCCCACACCAGTTGTGTCAAGATAAATGGTTGCAATGTTCTTTCTAATTGTAAACTGTATGGGATGTATCGCACCGGTTTCCGAAAACCAAGTGGTATGATATACTGTTTTCAATCGTTCTACTGCAGCTTTTTTTATTATGGACTGACAATTGGGTACACTGTGTAATTTGGAATCTAAGGCATGACCTTTTACAGGGAATGCTGCCTCTTTATCAATCCACTGTTCCAATGGCAGAGCGCGAACACCCTGAAACAACTCTTCAAAATTATACGCTTTAAATTGACCCAATTGAATTAGCACACGTTCCGCAGTAGAAAGACATAAATTAGCTTTTGCCAATACAGTATCGTCTCCACGAAACAGGACTCTTCCATCCTCTGCATGAATGTCTAAACCACCAATTTTCGATATTTCAAATCGAAGTGTCCTTTCTAAACCGAAGTGACATGGACAACAAAGCTGATGCATCATTTTTATTTCACACTTCCTTTAATACAACCACCATTCTCATTGAGAAATTCATGTTTCCAATTTCATTATTCTTGTATCGAATTTTGCGTTGTGACTACAGTGTCTGTATTATTACTGTTTTGCTGATTTTGCTGTACTGTGCTTGTACCAGTTGTGGCAGTACTGTTTTCAGTTGTAGATTTTGTGCCAGTACTACTTCTTCTACAGGAATCACAAACCGGTGCGTTACTGGATTTCCAGTAGCCTGTTGTTGTAGAAGTACAATTTGCACCTGCGATTTTTCCGCTTCTCGTGCAGACTTTAGCTTCTATAACATTACTATTCGACGGATATTCTGCACCGGTATCCATCTGATTAGCATATTCTCCAATCACATTATACCATATTTGTGCTGATTTGATGCTATGATCCTCAATTTCAGAACGTTCTTTGTAGCCAAGCCATACACCACTGACAAAATCTTCAGTCAATCCAACAAATGTTAAATCGTTCCAATCCTGAGTTGTACCTGTTTTGCCTCCTACATGTTTGTTTTCTAGCTTTGCCTTTTGACCAGTACCATTATTCACAATATCTTGGAGAAGTTTATTCATCACATATGCTGTTTCACTATCCACAGCCTGTTCTGGGTCACCATTGTTTTCGTATATTACATCTCCTGCACCTTGAACAACCTTACTTACTAGGTGTGCATTATATTGTGTTCCACCATTTCCATAGGGAACGTAACCGTTAACTAAATTCTCCAGTGTGAGTCCATAAGTTAAAGCGCCTACTGTAAGCGGGGAATATGCGATGTCAGTATGTCCATCTCCCGAATCCTGACACAGATCCAAACGCATTTTTGAAGTTGCAAAATCGAATACTTTTTGCGGTGTTAAAGCCTCACACAATTGCGCCGGAATGGTATTATATGACTTTTCCAATGCTTCATATATTTTTAATTCTTTATGACTAATCGACATAGCTGAACTGTCTTCACTATAGTTTGTTGGCCACGCCTCACCGTTTACTTCAATCGGTTCATCTTTATATATTGAACCCCAGTGAATCAGGTTATTTTCCAGTGCGAGTCCGTATGTTGTCAATGGCTTAATTGTAGAACCAGGCTGGCGTTGTTCCATTGTAGCATAGTTGAAGCATAATGACTCAGTTTTTTCACCAGTTGCGCCTACAATTGCCAGTATTTCCCCTTTGTAATTCATGGCAACAAAAGCAGATTCCGGATATTCTACCTCTTCTGCTGTATAGTTCCCATCCCCATCCAAATCTCTCCATTTGGCGACACGGCTTTCATCGACTAAATTGTTTAAATCACGGTATTTTTCTTCTACGTATGTCTGCATATCCTGATTGACTGTTGTATATATCTGATATCCACCATGATTGATTCGGGAAATTGCCTGTTCAGTCGTTAAATTGAACTGATCACTTAAATAACCAGCTACTTCATACAATGCTGCATCTACTATCCAAGAAGTAGGACCTTCTGTTTCCTCTTTATTTTTTTCCGGTTCTGGATGTGCCGCCTTATATTCTTCTGAATCTGTAAAAATTAACTTTTCATGCAACGCTGATTGGTATTCATCATATGTCAACGCCCCATTATCATACATCTGCCATAGCACATATTCCTGCCTTTTTCGGTTTTTTTCTTTTCCTGTATTGACCCATTCACCCGTAACATCATCTGTATACCCTGCAAATGGATTTAATGTTTCTGGACTTTTGGGGATCGCAGCCAAACAAGCAGCTTCAGCAACATCCAACTCTGATGCGCTTTTTCCAAAATATTTTTGTGATGCATGTTCAATTCCATTGGATGTGCCACCAAATCCAATATAATTCAAATATGTCTCTAAAATCTTATCTTTTGAATATGCCCGCTCTAATTCCATTGCACGAAAAATCTCTCGGATTTTACGAGATGGTGACTGTTCACTGTCACCTGTGATATTTTTAATAAGTTGTTGCGTAATTGTAGAGCCACCTTGGTTAGTATCATAAATGTGTACAAACATATTAACAAACGCAGAAAGTGTACGTTTATAGTCTACGCCATCATGTGTGTAAAAACGCTCATCTTCTGCACAAACAAAAGCATCTCGTACATGCTGCGGAATATCGTCAATACTGATTGGAATTCGCTGTGTTTGATTGCTTACTTCATAAATTTCCACCCACTCACCATTTTCATCTTGTGCATAGATATTGGTATTATAAGACATTTCCATTTCTTCTATTGTGACATTAGAAACGTCATCCCGAAAATTCATAACATATACCACAAGAGCCGTTGCTACAATTGTACAGGTGATGATTAGAATCAAAAATAAAGCCATAATCGTTGAGCCTAGAATTGACAACGATTGCCTTAAAACCGGAAATTTCTTCGGTTTTGCAGCTGCATCCTCCAAATCCTGATTGTAGTATGGATATTCCGGTGTACCTGTAGGACCAAAATATTTCCGTTTCTGCGTTCCTTTTCTTGTGCTTTTCATTTTTTCTGACCGTAATCCGGTTTTATCATTTGATTGATTTTTTTTATTTTCCATTTTATTGTCCTTCCCATAATACAGTACATTACTATACTATATAATGAATCGAATCCTGTAATTTATAATCTCATTACAGTTTGCAATATATATGATTTATTATAGCACATTTTTTTGAAGCTGTTAAGAGGTATAGAAGATTTTCTTTAAAAAATATACAAGACCTATAAACTTAAACTTTGAAAAAAGGAATTTTCTATCATTTTTGTCAATTTTTATACTCATCAATTATGTATTTACCGTGAAATCACCATGTATTTATCTAGAGCGGTTGATGGTTACATAAAAAACATTATCGTAAATACAACATATCAGCAAATAAAGAAATAAGATTACAATTATACACAGATTCAATTTTTAGGAATAAAATTTAAAGTTAAATTATTGATATCTGTATATATTATTTTCATAATGTAACATCCATAAGAATATCTTGTATTGCATCTCATTTTAAAATCAGTAACCATTGGTGTTTTTAAAAATATGCATAAAAAAATATAAAATTAATGAAAACTATTGAATATATAAAACAATTATGATATAATTAAGTTAATAAATGCACTTCCTTTTATTGAAATGTAGTACAAATATTATAGTTACATGAAACAAATTGGTACGCTGTATTATAGTGAATTAAAAAATAGTTTTGAAATGGGGCGAAATTTATGATTTACACATTACAAAAATGGTTGGCAGTTCTATTGGTGTTTGTAATTACTATCTGTACATCTCATAATAGCATGGCTTTTGCAGCAGATGAAGAAATTTATTCTAATATGAATTTTCAAATATATGTGAATCTAAATGACGAATTTGAATATACAAATGAAGAATTGTTTGCTGGATATATGCAGCAAATCATGTATCCCCAACTAGCAATCTCAACATATGGAAGTTTCGGAGAAAGTCAGCTAAATGGAAATGAACTAGAGTATTATCAATCGTTAAAATATCAAATAGAAGAAGTGGCACAATCTGGTGGCAGTACTAAAATGTCATTAAAATATAATGGAGAGATGACGCAAGAAAGTGTTCAAGCGGAATTGCGTTCCGTAGGAAATGTGCTTTCATATCTCCTAAACGATTGCCCGTATTCATTGTACTGGTTTGATAAAACAATCGGCATGTCTCTTAGTTTAAATCCATTTGCAAGAATCATTACATTTTCAATGCCTGTCAGTGCAGATTATGCTGTAGAAAATGAAGCTTATCAGGTGGATACGGAAAAAATTCAAAGAGCAAATGCAGTGCCGATTGCGGCGAAGAAAATTGTGGACAAATATGCCGATAAAAGTGATTATGAAAAGCTGTTAGGATATAAGAATGAGATTTGTAGTTTAGTTACATATGACAATGACGCAATTGCAGATGAAGAAACCATATCATACGGAGATCCGTGGCAAATTATAAACGTTTTTGATGATGATGAAACAACCAATGTCGTATGTGAAGGCTATTCTAAAGCATTCCAATATCTATGCGATTTAAGTGACTTTCAAAACCCAAATGTTAGTTGCTACTTAGTAACGGGAATTATGAGTGATACACAAACTGAAAATGGTGGCGGTCATATGTGGAATTTGGTGACCATGGAAAACAATCAACAATATTTAGTCGATATTACCAATTGCGATACTGGAACAATTGGTGCGCCAGAAAAATTATTTCTTACAGGAACTGAAGGAAACGTTGAGGATGGTTACGTTTTTTCAGATATTAACATCTTATACATGTATGATACCGATCTTATCTCCATGTATGGAAACACATTGCTGACTATAGCATCAAGTAACTATATTACTGAATCGAATATCTCTACAGAAACCATCGTCACCACTACAGAAACTTCTAATACCATAACCTCGACAGATATTTTGACGTCTATCACATTACCAACTACAGAATCTAAATTTGAAACACAAACTGAAACAGAAACAACAATTTCTTCCAAGGATTTCACCACAATCTCTATAACAGAAACTACCGAAAAGCCTTCTTCAACTGTAACGACATCTGAAAAAACTAAAGAAAGTTCAACCACAAGTACGACAACAAAAACAATTACAACAAGCACAATTGAAGAGAGTGCATCGACTTCAGCAGGTCCAACTTTGCCTGTTACCACAGATACTACAACTAAAGAAATATTCGCAACAAATACCGACCCACAAACCACTGCCACTTCAGCAGGTCCTACCCTGCCTGTTACAACAGATACTACAACTTCAACGGAACTTTCATTAAGTACCAGTACACAAACAACCCCTGCTTCAATAAAATATACTACATCATCTACATCTAAAACTACCACTGAATCTAGCACGGTCAAAACAGTAACTTCTACAACTATGCCAACAAAAACAACGACAACTAAGATTTCTACAACAAGTACATCAAATACAACCACTGCCACTTCAGCGGGTCCTACCCTGCCTGTTACAACAGATACTACGACTTCAACGGAACTTTCATCAAGTACCAGTACACAAACAACTCCTGCTTCAATAGAATATACTACATCATCTACATCTAAAACTACCACTGAATCTAGCACGGTCAAAACAGTAACTTCTACAACCATGCCAACGAAAACAACGATAACTAAGATTTCTACAACAAGTACATCAAATACAACCACTGCCACTTCAGCGGGTCCTACTCTGCCCGTTACGACAGAGACAACAGTCACAAAATTATCTGTATCATCCACCGAAACGACAGCTGTATCAACTGTACTAACAATATCATCTACCACAAGCATTACAAACATTACTTTAGAAACATCAACTACAACAAAATCTACGATATGTACGTCAAAGTTGACTGATGCATATACAACACAAACAACAACTGAAACGACCTCATCTATAACGACCGAAAGTACGACAACTACCCCTACCATAGATAAAACAATGTTATTAGGTGATGTCGATCAGAATAAAAAAGTGGATAGTTATGATGCGTATCTAATTTTGCTATATTATGCAAATTATATGTCGGGTAATACAGATTACAAGTTTAGTGATGATCCTGAATTAGAGGAACAACTTTTAAAACAGGCGGATGTAGATGAGAACGCAGAAATTACTACAAGCGATGCATACTTAATATTGTTGTATTATTCTCTTCAATCTGCTGGTGAACATATCACATGGAATGAACTAAAATAAGCATAAATGATCAATGAATATGTAGTTGATATTTTAACCTATAAACAAACTGAATGAATTGCATAAAATAATTAATACAATAAATCATTTTTATATTATCTATACCATGCAACGGTGCCGTTTTAATAAAATAACAAAAAGACGCTTTAAATATGAAAAAACAGAAATCAAAGCGTCTTTTTGTTATTATAAATTTTTCCCAAAACAAAATATATTTCAAAATGAAAATATGTCATCTTTTGCCGTCCAATTAATAGCAGATTAAAACTGGTTTGTATGCTTTTTCATAAACTTATTTATTCATCTACTTTCTGATTTTTCGATATGACATGGCAGAAAAAATGGAACTGCTATACTTGGATTGTGTATAACAGTCCATTTTTCTAACCTTATATAGGAATTCAATAGAAATATGCAAGTATAAGACAAAATACAATAGTCAGCAAATATTTCCTAACAAAGTGCACACATAGGAAAATGGCTGTATGTTCTACTGTAGATGTCCAATTTCTTCTTCACTTCTCTAAATGAGTAAAATACATAAATTACATAGAAAGGTTTCTTACCTTGACATTTCTGATCAAAACAACGTTTCTCTCTGTCATTCTGTACGCAGTGCCACGACAGGATCTTTTTTTGCAGCACTTCTTGATGGAATAATCCCTGCCAACAATGTTAGAAATACACTAATCGCAATTAGAATGATTGCCGCCTGTATGGGAAATACAGCACTCAAGTTCTGAATGCCAGTTAAATTATGCACTACGATATTGATTGGAATACACAACAGATATGTCACTATGACACCCAATAATCCGGAGGTGAATCCAATAATGATAGTCTCTGCATTGAACATGCTGGAAACATCTCGTTTAGAAGCACCTATTGCACGCAAAATACCAATTTCTTTTGTTCGCTCCTGAACAGAAATCAAAGTTATAACACCGATCATAATGGAGGAAACAATCAAAGATATTGCCACAAAGGCAATTAAAACATACGTAATAATATTTATAATTTTTGTGACAGAAGACATCATCAAACCAACATAATCAGTATACTTAATTTGTGACATTTCATCTTTGTCTGCATTGTAAGACGAAATAGCGTCTTCAATCATATCTTTGTTCTCAAAGCTGGATGCATACAAATTAATAGCTGACGGATCATCGAGATCAACATACCCCATTTTTGTCAGATTGTCCTCATATGTGGAATCTGAAAATTGAAGGATTTCATCATAGAAAACAGCACACTGAGCAGCATCATATGTTGGAAGAGACTGATTCAAAGCCAACAATAGTTCCGTCTGTTGTTTTTCTTTTAATTGTTCCTGAACTTGCTGTGCATACTGCTCCTTTGCCTGTTCCCGCATCATCTTTGAAAATATTTCTTGTAATTCTTCTTCGCTCATTGAGTTAATATAGCTCTCTAGTTCTTCTTTTCCCTTACCCATCTGTTCGGACATGCTCTGCATCATTGTTTCTTTGATTGTCTCTTGGGTCATGCCTTCCATCGACTGCCGCACCATATTATCTAACTGTTCTTCTGTCGGAATGCTCATCATCTCAATGTAGACTTGTGCCTTTCCGTTATTATCTAACTTATCAACATATTCCAGAAATTCGATCCGCTTTTCATCATCTGTCAATTCACCTGTACTTTCCTGAAACGGCAATCCTGTAAATATATCAATTGTATCGTTCTGCAGCTGTGCCTGCACGGCTTCTGCATCTTTAGTATGTGCAACTACATATTTTGTCAGGTCACTGGTATACCCAATTGAACCAGAAAGCATCGTTGCAGCTGCATCTTCATTAGGTCGAATTATGCCTGTCACTTTTAATGGCAAACCGTTATCATATAAATACTGCATTCCCGCATCGGTGCTACGTAAATCTGTATACAATCCGCTATTCTCATCATAGCTATAGCAGTCTGAATTAAATACGATTCGAAACTCCATGTCACAGATCTGCGCATATGTCCATTTCTTTTCCTTTTTTTCAAGGGTATTTCCATCTACAGCAGCTTCCATGATCTCGTCAACATCTTCTTTAGACTCCAAACCTAATGCGTACAATGTCATATCATCCAGTTCTTGATTCTCATCTAATACCAGCACGATCTCATCATAATTTTTAGGCCAAGAACCATACACCACATCATATTGATTTTTCAATACGTTGCTGATATTATCTCCATTTTCTCCAGGCAGCATTTCCTGCCATAAATTCATAGAAGTACCACCCATTCCCATGGAGGACATCATTGAGGTGGTATCTTCTCCCAACATGGAATTGCTGGCATCTGTCAATGCTGACATATCAATCCCCATGTGCTCCATGATCAGTTCCTGCATCAGTTCTTCTGTGTCAGAATGAATAATCGCACCATCAATATTTTTCGTGTACACCAACAAATCCAAATCATAAGAATATTGAACACCGCTTAATGCGTCGTGCAAATGTGTAGTACTATCTACATTGTCACGTTCTGCCTCAATATATTTTTTGAAACTCTTCAAATCATTTTCCGTAGTTTCCATATTATTAAGTGCATCAATCATATCATAAATTGCTGATTTTTTATATACTGCATCTTTTTTATGTTTAGAATCGGATTTGGCCGTTCCCATAAAAGTTCCCATAAGTGAAGTAAGATCTGTATTTGTCTTCTGTATTGTCAGCGGATATGAAGAAAGTGTTTCTTCCTGTACCGTATCAATATAGGTAGAAAATCCTTGTGATATTGAAAGTACGAGTGCAATGCCGATAATTCCGATACTACCTGCAAATGAGGTTAAAATCGTTCTTCCTTTTTTAGTAAACAAATTTTTTAAAGATAGAGAAAACGCTGTTCCAAACGACATAGAAGGTTTTCTAATCTTTTGGTTATTTTCCTGCTCCACCTTATCATTGGTCTGTTCTAATTGATATTCTTGATCACTTAGCGGTGCTGTATCATTCATTAATTTTCCATCTAACATGTGTATGATTCTAGATGAATACCGTTGGGCCAGTTCCGGATTATGTGTTACCATGATTATCAAATGATCCTTTGAAATCTTTTTCAAGATTTCCATTACCTGCACACTGGTTTCACTATCTAAAGCACCCGTCGGTTCATCAGCAAGTATGATATCCGGCTGATTAACAAGTGCCCTCGCAATTGCAACACGCTGCATTTGTCCACCAGACATTTCACTTGGCTTTTTGTGAAGCTGAGTTCCAAGTCCAACATCTTCCAGTGCTTTTTTTGCTCGAATTTTTCTTTCTGACTTTGATACTCCGGACAATGTTAATGCCAGCTCAACATTTTGTAACACTGTTTGATGAGGAATCAAATGATAGCTTTGAAATACAAATCCGATTGAATGATTACGATATGTGTCCCAGTCTCTATCCTTAAAATCTTTGGTAGATCTTCCATTAATGATCAGATCACCTTCAGTATATTGATCCAATCCACCTATAATGTTTAACATGGTCGTTTTACCACATCCAGATGGACCCAGAATAGATACAAACTCATTTCGACGGAATCGAATATCTATTCCCTTTAGTGCTTCTACGACGCTGTCCCCTACAGAATACTCTTTTCGGATACCTCTCAGTTCCAACATTTGTCATCACTCCTCTATTTTTCACAGTGATAGCACTGCTTTCGTGTCCAAATTACTTTCTTCATAATAATTTCTATTATATATTACCTTTATTATATCCTATTTTTCTCAAATGTATATCAATTTATCTTCAATTTTAATTGAGATTTTGTTGAGTGTCTGTTGAGATTTGCAGTTTACACAAAAATATGTTACAATAAATAAGCAAGTTCATAAAGCACTGGAAATACTCCAAATTGGCATTATATAGTCTTTGACATACTTTTAATCGCTTTTCGTAAATTATACATAAAAAACATTCATTTTAACTTTATAAATCATGCCAAAGTTAAGATGTTTGAACTCAAAAATTAAACACAGGAGGGATACGTATGTTTAAAATTTTAGTCATAGAAGACGATAATGATTTAAACGAATTATTTTGCAGTGTATTAAAACGAAACCAATATCAACCAATCGGCGTTTCTAATGCTGATTGTGCACTGGATGTTCTGGACAAGGAGTATATTGATCTAATCATTACTGATATCATGATGCCGGGAATGAATGGTTTCGAATTGATACGACAACTACGTGATGCAAAAATCGATCTGCCCATACTCATTATTACCGCAAAAGGAGATATTATGGACAAACAAATTGGTTTTCAAATAGGTGCAGATGACTATATGGTAAAACCAATCGATATAAGTGAAATGATACTGCGGGTTCAAGCATTGCTTCGCCGCGCCAAAAGTGTTAATGAAAAAAAGCTTTCCTTTGGTGGAACTACGCTAGAATATACGACGTGGACAATGACAGATGCAAACGGTACCCAAATCCTACCACAAAAAGAATTTCAACTTTTATATAAATTGCTCTCGTATCCAAATCAAATATTCACAAGGCAACAAATACTGGATGATATTTGGGGAATCGACCAAGAAGATTCTCATACGCTGGATGTGCACATCAGCCGTTTGCGAGAACGATTGAAAAATAATACAGATTTTGAAATCATTACAATAAGAGGATTGGGATATAAGGTGAGTAAAAAATGAGTCGTTTTTCAAAAAAGAAGCTATCTCCTCCAAAAACACATGCATTTCGTATAAAATTTGTTTTTCTGTTCTTTGCCATTCTTTCCGCAAGTACCCTATTAATCTTTGCCACTCTCATTTTATTGGAAAGGCAGGGAATTCACGTATTTCAATTGAAAAACAAATTTTTTTACAGCTTTGTTCTAGGTTCCTTTATCCTAACCGTACTTTGTGTTGTCATCTCTTTTTTCGTCGCATACTTTCTGATGAATATGGTAATTAAACCACTTGATAAGATGAGTGATGCCTCGAAAAAAATTGCAAAAGGTGATTATAATGTACAATTAAAATATCACGGTACAGTTCGTGAAATCGAAACTACAATTCATAATTTTAATCACATGGCAAAAGAACTTAATTCTGTAGAGATGATTCGCAAAGATTTTATTGCAAACGTTTCTCACGAATTTAAAACGCCGCTTTCTTCAATTATGGGATATGTCACACTATTGCAGGATTCTGAATTATCAGAAGAAAAAAAAAGGGGCTATATCCAAAAAATTTTTTTTAACATCTATAAACTCAATGATCTAACAGATAATATTCTACAAATATCCAAATTGGAAAGCCAAAATCATTTTTCCAATCCTGTTACATACCGACTAGATGAGCAGATACGTGAAGCAATTGTCATTTTGGAACCAAAATGGAGTGAAAAACATATTGAACTCGATATAGAACTGGAAAAGATAAAATGGACTGGACAGAAGTCTTTGTTGTTCCAAGTGTGGATGAACCTCATTAGCAATGCAATTAAATTTTCTAATTCCAACAGCAAAATTTTAATTCGTTTGTCTGATACACCTTCCTATGTCAAAGTTACTATTAGTGATAACGGCATTGGAATGTCTCCAGAAACTCAAGCTCACATTTTTGAAAAATTTTATCAAGGAGATACCTCAAGACGTGAACAGGGAAACGGACTGGGTTTGGCACTATGTAAGACAATTATTGAAAAATGCCACGGAAAAATCTATGTTACGAGTGCATTGGGAAAAGGTTCAGTCTTTATGGTTGTACTTCCCAAAGTTGATGAATCCAATCAAAGCACGTTTACATAAGATTATCATACCATAATTTACTCCATTTATATGTATAATTTTTACGAAAAAAACGGACAATGGCAGATCACATTGTCCGTTTTTTTATATTTTTTATTGTCACAACTATAACATAAATCCAGTTAGGAAAAAATATCTGTTATGAAAGCACTTTTTTTGATAGATCAATTCGCAAAGTTTTAATTGCATTGGCAACCAGTCCTGCAACTGCATTTGCACCAGTTTCTGTAAAATGTGTCATATCTGTTGAACCAGTTACGCACATATGATAAGTAAACGCCGTATCATAGCCTATGCTGTTATAATGTTGCACCATTAATTCATTCAATTCAATATATGGTACCTGATAATATGCTGATAGTTTTTTGACTGAATCAACATAATTGGAATAACTACCATAAAATACACCATTACTGTAACTTTTCAGACTAAGCGTTGGTGTGATCAAAATTGGCGTAGCCCCTTTTTCCAATGCGCCTTCAATATATTTTGCCATATAGTACTCAAAACTACCATCTGTCCCGGGAACTGTGCCACAGGTAGGTGCGTAACGTTCTGGATTACTGGAAGCACCATCATTAATCCCAAATTGCACTAACAAGTAATCTCCGGGCTTTATCTCATTCAAAATTGTATCAAGTCTCCCATTGTCATAAAATGATTTGGAACTTCTGCCTGCAATAGCATGATTGGATACGCTGACCGTATCTGTAAAATAATCTGCAAGATATGCACCCCATCCCTGTTGCGGCGCATAACTCGCACGATATGTTTGTACAGTAGAATCTCCTGCGATATATATGGTTACATCACTATCATGTTCTGGTTTCTCGGGCTCTTGCACCGGTTGATATGTCTCTGCAACTGGTTCGTCTGTCCATTCCAATCGAAGATAATCGAAATTCGGTCCACCTTCCTCCGTCATAGAAGTCATACGTATTAGATTTGTCCCTGCCTGCAATGGCAGTACTATACCACGTTCCTCCCATGTTGTCCAAGAAGAAGTAGTCAAAAACGGCTGCAACCAATAATCCTTTCCATTATTCACTTCAATTTTCATCTGACGATCAGCATTGCTGCCATTTGCAATATGAAATGTACACAAATAATTCCCGTTAACCGGTACCTGCACACGCCATTCCATAAAACTTCCTTTTTTGTTGTCAAGATTCAGGTAAGCATCTGTCGCAAATCCTACATTGTAATCTTCTTCAATTCCACTATTATACGATTGATCAACAGCATAATAAATCCGATTTCCAGTTTTTACTGCCTCAATCCCATTCCTTTTTAGAAGAAAATCACGAAGTGTTCTACAATCTTCCACTGTCACTTTTGTATCCGCGTTGACATCAGCACTTTGAATCTGACGCCGTGAACCCTTTTCTCCGTTTAACATATTTCGAAGCAGTGCTTCATCCAAAACATTAACTATACCATCCTGATTTATGTCACCGAGTATTACATCTTCCTTTGCTACTGTTACTTTCTCCAGAAACCATGTTTGGCAAGCGTGACCATTGATTTCCCATTGCTGTACATTTGCACCGCTTTCAACTAAAGCATTAATGACTTCCACTGCACTAGAATCTTGAGTTACCTTTGTGGCAATTACATAGCTACCATTTTCCTGTGGAATGAATTTAAATAATTGTGCATCACTTTGCGTGTCTCCCCAAATTCTAATATTGGTTCCACTTTCTGGAGCACCATAGGAAAGATCCAAAAGTTTTGTCTCATCAGCACAGCTATAAAGCCTATAATATCCATCTCCAGCAGAAACAGCTTTCCATGTCGCACTTCCGGTATCAATCCCTTTGTTCTCTGCCTGAACCACATTTGTGCCATCTGAAGGTGCAGATTCTAATGCCATGTACAGTCCACTGTTTCCATTGCGAAGCATAAACGGCACATTTTCTTCAATTGTTGCACCCATTACCGGTTGTTCTGGCTCTGCGCCGAGCACGATCTGGGATGCTGCAAGATCTGCAAGTTTCATTGCCCCAGCACGATTGGGGTGCAGGTCATCGCCACTGCAATATAGTCCTAATGTTGCATCATAACCAATCGACGTAGTATAATTCTGCCAAAGTGTAAAAAGATCCAAAACCTGTACTTGTTCTGCAGCACCAATTGCATCTAGCTGACTACCAAACCATCTGCCCGTCAAAAGAGGACTACGGTTGACATCACTTGCACGACCTTGCTGCTTGACAAGAATTACCTGCATTCCTTTTTCCTTCGCCTGTTGAACCATTGAAGTAACAACCTGTGTATATTCCTCAGCATTTGAATAATTAGTATCATTGATACCGATAGAAATAATATACACATCACCCGCTTTGCCATATTTCATAATTGGCTCAAACTGACCACCATTGACAAAACCAGCAGCGTATTGTCCGCTTGCTGCCATATTTCTTACCTGCCACTTAGAGGTATCAATATATTGATCAAAAACCTGTCCCCAACCAGCTTGAATACTAGTATCTTTTGGATAATAATTGCAAACTGTAGAATCTCCACAGAACCAAATTGTAGGCGGCAGTTGGGTATCTGAAGAAACCCATTTGATATCCAAAGCACTCATGGTGTGGGGATATCCTTCCTTTCCAGCAGTTGCCATTATATTAAGTTGACCATCGGTAATGGGTATAAGAATTGTATCAGTTGCCAAATTTCCTGTCATATTGATGATCTGAAGAACATTTTCCGCCACCACAGAAGTTCGATTGGTATTTCCTAATGTCACAGTAACACTATATAAGCCATTAGGAAGATCAACATTAAACGTATTAGACCATGCAGTATTTGTAAACTGCACTGCATCTGAAAAAGCACCGCTGCCGGATGCAGAAACATCCTTAACACCAGTGGGATCTGAAAAACCATATCCTCTAGATGCACTATACTCCATAGATGCACTAACGCCTTCATATCCATTGGCTGCACCACCGCCACCGAAGTCAAAATGATATTCCACATCTGCAGCAGATACCGATTGTTCCTTTAAACTATCGTTAGATAGTATCGGAATCGCCATCGATGCTGCAAGGAGCATCCCAGCCAACCGTTTCAAAAATGATATGCGCATAAAACTTCCTCCTCAATAATTGATTCTTGACAACACAATATAATTCATGAATATCATTTATTACAACATCAAACAATACTAAAACAATCTTTTCAATGATGCTTCACTATTGGCTCTTTTGCATAAATTTCCAGATAATCTGAATCATATGATAAATTATTTGTTAATGGAATCAAAATCTATCAATTTAATTTTAACAGAATGATTGGATAAAGTCAAGTGATACAATATATTTTTTCTCCACAATCTACATTTTTTTCATGTTATTTGCTATATTTTTGATTTCGCTATATATATTGTAAAATTTTGGTAAAGCTATACAATCTATAGCAATTATAATTGTTATAGATTGTATAGGATAAATCTTGCTTTCTATAAAATAGTATGGTATAAGTAAAGCTATTTGTAATTCATGTACAATAGCGTTCATGAAAGTTCAATAAGCTTCCAAACAAACATTATACACATTAACTTATACTTACTTCAATTCGGGCTTTTCTCCCTCTGCAAACCAATTATCAAGGAACTTGTAATAAATCTAAATGTTGCGAGGTACACTTTTATCTTTCGTGAGATCACCGACCACGATGTACTCGATCAGGTTCACGCATATCTCCCTTATCAGCTCAGGTGCTTCTGCATACTGTTTCAGAGAAGGCGGATAAATTTCTCCACATCATCCTTAGCCTTACTGTCCTGTTTTAACGCGGCGGTAAGGATTTTTACTTGCTCCCTTCCTCTGCACGGAACTGAAATTGTCAATATTACTTGGCACATTTTAGGCAAGGATACTGTTCATACTCTGGACAATGCTGTATTTTTGAATGGCAGCGAAAAAAGCTGCTGCATCCTTCAGAAATTCATTCATTTCATGCGGTCGTTTGTTTTCTTTTTCCAATGCCTTGATTCGTTTTCGCAACTGCTGATTTTCTTCCGCAATATTCAGAGATTCCTCTAGACTGCGTTCTCCGCATCCGACTGTTTCGCAAGTTTTACTGCCTTCACTTTGTATTCTTTTCATATTCTCTGTGATTTTACATTTTTTGCCTTCCACTTTCTTTTTTATGATTGTATTTCCTTGAGGGCAATCTGTCAATTTTTATTGTACAACATCACCCTCTATAATCCCTGAAATTCAACAAAACCCCATTGAAAACGCAAAGATTTATATAATTTGCTTGATCTTGCTGAGATAATATGGTATAATATCAAAAACAATAAAAAGATGGTGAAAATATGAATATTATTTTTTTAATTAAGCCAAAGTGTGATACTGCTTACTTATGTAAAAATGATTCCGTTAGACAAGGACTTGAAAAAATGCGATTTCACCAATACACCGCACTTCCTGTAATTGACGAAAACGGAATGTATTGTGGTACGGTAACAGAAGGCGATTTTTTGCGCTATATTCTAAATCAACGACTTGAAAACGGTACATTATCCTGTGATATTCGTTCTACAGAGCATGACAAGGTTTCTATTTTAATTCGCAACGAGTTTAACCCATCTGTCAATATTTATGCAACAATGCAGGATTTACTCAAACGTGTCATGGAACAGAATTTTGTTCCAGTGATAGACGACAGAGGCGTTTTCGTGGGTATTATTACTCGAAAAGACATTATTAACTATTTTACAACACAATTTCCGAATCCTCAAACAACGCAATAGATTCGAACTGTCAACTTATCATATTTTTTATTAATGTTTTGTTTTTCAGATAGTTTGCAGTTTTTTCTCACAAAAATATCACAATTGCCCTGTATAATCAAAGTATAGTCATTTGAGACATATGTTTCACATGTACATATTTTCTTACCGTTTCTTGAAAGAAACGGACCAACCACTTCGTGCAAGCATTAGAATTGAGTTCTCAATTTTTCATTACTTTTGAGAGAATCTCCATATTTCTATTTTGCACGTTTTCATAAATTTTGATGCTGAACCGGTGGGTCCCCTCTCCTTTTCCCACCGGTTCTTCTATGTTAGGAGCGTGTCTATGTTTCCAGAGCGATTTTACTCACTTTCCCGCTATTATCAAAAAACCTTTGGAAAGCCGGTCTACAAAGCTGCCATTCGTGCAGGATTTTCATGCCCCAATATCGACGGAACCATCTCAACGGATGGCTGCATCTTCTGCGATAATGGAAGCGGATATTATACTTCCGTCGGAACGATTGCACAGCAATTACAACGTGAAACTTTGCGTATTCATCACTCACATCCAAATGCCGGCATTATCGCTTACTTTCAAGCTAATACCAACACCTATGCAGATGTATCTGTATTACATTCCTATTATACCGAAGCTATTGCACAACCCAATATTGTCGGAATATCCATTGCCACCAGACCTGACTGCTTGCCTGATCCAGTTTTATCTCTACTATCTTCGTTATCGCAAAAAATACCGTTGACCGTTGAACTGGGGTTACAAACCATTCACGACAAAACGTCATGTATAATTCATCGAGGTTATTCTTTTTCTACTTTTCTTAATGCTTTTCATGCACTTAGGCAAAGAAATATCCGCATATGTGTACATCTAATCAATGGACTGCCACGAGAGCATGACCAAGATATGCTGGAAACAGCACGTGTAATCGGGCAATTATATCCTGACGGTGTAAAGATTCACTTACTTCACGTTCTAAAAAACACGAAATTGGCTGACATATGGAAAAACGGTGGATACACCCCACTTCAAAAGCCAGAATATGTACAAATTACAGCGGCACAACTTGCACTTCTCCCAGAGTCAACCGTAATCGAACGTTTAACTGGAGATGGCGCAAGAGAAAATCTCCTTGCTCCATTATGGAGTCTCAATAAACTATCTGTGCGTAATGCTATTGTTCAACATTTAAAACAAACTAACAGTTGGCAAGGAAAACAATTTAAACTACTTTCTTTGTAATGAAACAGCTAATACAATAAATCCGGAATAGGAGACCTCTATTCCGGATTTTATATACTATTTAATTATACAATGATAATATTAAAAGCATGGTTGAAAGAACTTTCATTCTTTCCCAAATGTCTTGATTGGACTCACTCCTTACCTACTTTCTTTGTTTCCATATATAATCTTTATAAACCACATGTGAAACACACCCTTTCCACTGTGCTACAGGATCTGTTTCTTATTGATCTTTTACCACACGTATTGATCAAGCCATGGGACTCACCTTTTCTGTTTTATTCTCGTAAACAGATGTCAATGTATTTCCATGGGACTCACCTTTTCATATTTTCTAGTGTGATTCATCAAAAATAAAATAAGCACTTTTCGAATCACTCAAGCTTGTTACTTGTAGAAATCAGCATACTATGTAAAGACATTTCTGTCGAAGATCCAACACCGTCATCGCATTGGATTAAAAACTATATGCTGCCATTTCAAATAACAGATTTGTGACGTAAACAGTTGCTTACGGCAAACGTCAGACAAACTCGGTTTACAGATTCTTATCATTCACCTTCGTGCCCTCAATCAATCTACGTTGATTCCTCGCTACGCTCTTAATCCTGCTCTGCCGACGATACATCCGACGCTGACAGCATATGCAGCTGTGATTCTTCAATTGCCATCGGACTTCGCCCTCCTTTTTGATATAGAATCGCTTTTCAAAAGGAAAAAATCCTTAAGCCTTGAAAAGCACATCGTTCGGAAACTCCACGTTAGAAAGCTTCTTGCCAGCTCCTATTCGCTGTCCCCTTTCGTTATATATATGATACCATACTTTTTAGATGATGTCAATAGTTTTTTATCAACAAATACTGCGTTTTTGTTCTTTTTTTATAATCAAAACTAATTTACGTTTTTTACTTAATATTATTTTTATCACTTGTTATAATAAAAATTATATGTCATTATTATTTATATATATAAAGTGACTAATATTTAAATTAAGTTAGAATGTCTATTTTATTTATTATAATTTTGTTTTTTATTATAGAAACACACGGATACGTTGACAAGAAATCATTAATCTAATCTCATTTATCGAAATAATATGGATTTATTGAAATTCCCCACTAAATTTGACTTCTGCATACCGACTGATTTAAAGTAACATTTTTGGTACAATTTGATAGCGTTTTTCTTAACGTTTTTGTCAAAGTCAAAAGACGGATAAGGATATCAATTGAATACTACAAAATAAAATACCTAATTGGTGTTTCTAAACATACAAAAACTGCTGCTCCCTCTCCTAGCACACTAGGCGGTGATGCAGCAGTTTATTTACCATAACTATCACTTTGATATGACCAACAATTAACATACAGTGATTCAACTGAACAAACAAAAAAAATGGTAAAAATAAATCTTCTGATGGGTGAAACGTAGTGATGTTTTGTTAAGACGAAACCGTTTAACTTTGTGTACAAATGGAATAATGCACTACCCCAATATTTCTTAAAGTAATATATAGTATAGATTCTTATTTTTTAGTTTTTTCTATCTGTTGATCCGCTATCATCATCTGTCGTAATCCCAATCCCAGTAAAAACCAGAACATTGGTGCGTGATAAATCATACTGTCATTTAAAAGTGCAGTAAGACAATATGTACCAATTCCAATCAATAGTCCTGTTCGAAAAAAACTCCATTTATGTTTCTTACCAAAGCAAATATGAACTCCATATACGAAGAATACAGTCAGGACACCTAAAATACAAATCAGAGAAATGATCCCGGTATCTTGTGCAATTTGCAAATACCAACAATGTGGTTTATTATATAAGACATAAGTACCAAAAATATTCAAAAGCGCCGGCAAATCATTCTGATTTAAATAAAAAATTGTCGTTGCTGGTCCATTTCCTAATAAAATACAATTTTTCAATAGGGAAAATGTATTTGCCCAAACAAAAACACGTCCATTTAAAAATGTATAGCATTGCTGCAATGATTTTGATTGACTAACCTTTGGAATAGAAGTGAGTAATGTTCCTCCTGTCCCAACCACATTCCAGCTGCCATTATTCCAATTGGCTTGAATTGCAGTAGGATAACCCATATTCACCAATATTTGTTGTTCTTCATCCAAAAATTGTACATAACAATTTGATAAAGCACTTTCGTAAAAATAAAATGTATCGCCTTTTATATTGTATTTTACTTCATTCCCATCACAATAGAATCTTAAATTGTTTTCATCAAATGATTCGTTTTCCATTGCAATAATCCATTCGGTATCTGCATTTTGAAATATAATTTTATCTTTTTCGATATCCATTGACAACAATTGAAAGGTGTCCGTTTGTTCGATACCAACCCAAAGATGTTCCATTTTTTCTTGTATTGTTGAGCCTGTTCTTGATACCAGAAATCCAGTACATCCTGCAAAAAACGCAATAACAACTGTAGATGTTACCAAAATTTTTGCTGTACGAACCCAATTTGAACGTATTATCCATATAATAAGAAGTAAAATAGTCATGCTAAAACCAAAAATTATTGCATTCATTACTTTAGTTGATAACAATGTATATGCCAAAAGTACAGCCGATGTAGCAGTAAAAAAGATATTTTTAAAATGAGATCTTAAGTTGATTTGACTAACGACAATCGGAAGCAACATCGCACAGTACATACCTAAATAGTCCGAGTTTCCAAATGTTAATACGGATGTTTCCCCTGTTCCAACTTCGCCATTTAAATTGCCCAACCAATGTACAATAATGTTATTGTAATAATGCATTCCAAATTGTTCTGCTATCGCTAAAATACCGATGACAATACCCAGTATTGTCAAGCATTTTTTGACAAATTGTACGACTTCTTCTCTATCAATCCAATACCACGCTGATGCAAAAATTATAACATAAGCAACCAATGCCACATATCCTTCGTATAACATATAAATACCGAACCATGTTTGAGCTGTATACTCAGACAAGATAGAAGACAGTAGCCCAATAATTAGATAAATCCCTAACAGAATAAACGTAACTATTGTAATTTTTGTGACTGGAAATGTTCGACAAGGTCTTAATTTCCATCTTTCATAACAAAACCATATTACTGCTATAATCGCAATAAAAAAGAGAATGATTTCACGGCACAATTGTTCAAAATCGGTTTGTACAGAATCGCTTAAAAAATATGCTTTTGTTTCTGCATCTGACAACGTTATACATATAGATCTGGTTAAAAATGGTAAAATGCATATGCATATTGCCAGAATTTTTCCAGGCAGTGTAAGTTTCCAAGGAGATAGCGTAATTTTTACAGGTGTTGTATGATTTTTTTTATTCATGGTATTCTCCTTTTTTATATTTATCTCAAAAAATAATGTATAAGTGCATATTTAAGATGAATCGTGTATGCAAAAAGACATACATCTATCCCCAAAGTCTTTTCGTTCTATGCGGATTAGATCATAGCACATAGTTTTTATAACTTCTCTTTTTATTTCATATGAAAACATTTTTGAACTGCTTTATGTTTCCCTAAAACAAAAATGGATTTGTCTGAATTAAGTATTGTATCTGGCGTAACATTCATATTCAATTTTCCGTTTTCTTTGATACCCACAATATTTATGCCATATTTTTCTCGTATTCTCAATTGAAGAATGGTCTTATTACACCAATCAGCAGGAATTGTTAGTTCAAAAATAGAGTAGTCATCATCCAACTCAATATAATCTAATACATGATCTGATGTGCATCGTATGGCTGTCCATGTTGCTAGCTGCTTTTCAGGGTAGACCACTTCATCCGCACCATTTCTTAAAAGAAATTTTTCCTGCACACCTCTGGAAGCACGTGCAATTACTTTTCTAGCCCCTAATTCTTTCAGAAGTGAGGCCGTTTCTAATGAATTTTGAAAATCATCACCAATTGCAACAATACAGGCATCAAAATTTCGTATTCCTAGTTCAGAAAGAAATTCTTCATTAGTACTATCACCAATCTGTGCATTAGTTACAAATGGTAATATTGCATTGACACGTTCTTCATTCTTATCTACAGCCATGACATGGTGATTTAAATCATTTAATTTCAAGGCAATATGTCTACCAAAACGTCCTAATCCAATTAATAATACTGATTTCATATTATTCTCCTTACCCGACAGTCAATTTTTCTTGCGGTAATTTTGCAAACTGGTATTGATTACTAGATAATGCTGAAAAAATTAATGTCAGTCCGCCTACTCTTCCTATGTACATTAATAATATTAAAATAGCTTGAGAAAATTGACTTAAATCCGGAGTAACACCTAGTGTCAAACCGACGGTGCCAATTGCCGAAGCTGTTTCATATAAACACGTTAACAAAGGAAGTTCCTCTACATAACTAATGATAAGTCCACCTGTCAGAAACAAAATAAGATACAACATTAAAACTGTTGTAGCATTGCGTACGGTTGCATCCGAAATTCTACGACCAAAAAATTGTGTATGTTCTCTACGCCTAAATACGGAAATTGCAGTTGAAAGTAATACTGCAAATGTTGTAGTTTTCATACCACCAGCAGTAGAACCAGGGGATCCTCCTATTAACATGAGTATAATCATGATCATAATACCAACTTCACTAATTTGTGTCAAGTCTACTGTGTTAAAGCCAGCGGTTCGGGGTGTAACAGACTGAAACAATGAAGTCCAGATTCGTTTATGCAGTGAGAAATCTGCAAATTCAATAAAGAAAAAATATAATGCTGGAATGATAAGCAAACATGCTGTAGTCATTAATATAATTTTACTTTGCATCCGATATTTTGTAATGTGATATTTATTGGTTTTGACATCATCCCATGTCACAAAACCAATACCACCAATTATAATTAATAGCATAATTGTAAAATTAATAGCAGGATGGTCAGCAAATGCAATTAGTGAAGAATATGGCTTCTTTGTACCCATTAGATCAAAACCCGCATTACAAAATGCAGATATTGAATGGAATATTGCATACCAAATGCCTTTTAACAGACCAAATTCTTTGCAAAATGAAGGTGCCATTAAAATAGCGCCAAGCAATTCAAACAAAAATGTCATTCGAATAATAAAGCCAGTTAATCGAACGATACCACCCACTTTTGGAGCTGAGATTGCCTCTTGCATGGTGCTGCGCTGTTTTAATCCGATACGTTTTCCAGAAATAACAGAAATTGCAACGGCTATCGTTACAACTCCCATTCCTCCAATTTGAATTAATGTAATAATCACACCCTGTCCAAATCCACTCCAATATGTAGCCGTATCTTGTACAATCAGTCCCGTTACACAAACTGCTGACGTGGCTGTAAATAATGCATCTGTAAAATCAGCTCCCTGTCCGTTCTGTGTAGCAAATGGAAGCATTAACAACAAACTTCCTATCAAGATTACGGCAGCAAATCCTAGAATGATAATTTGTGATGATGACAAATATCTATGCATTCTTTTCATCATCAAGCCTCCATTCTATTTTTTAGCAGTACATTATAATACACATGTAAAGTGTATTATAATGTACTAACTAATAATAAATTACATTATGGCAACACCGTTAAATTATATTGCCAATACTCATGAATCTCAAATTTGAAAAATGACAACAATATCTATAACATAACATCTATGGATGATTTTAGATCGAAGAGATAAATTAAATTATTTTTGTGTTTTTTTCAAGATCATACTTTCTCGAAATGCCATCATCTTCATAGTACAAATAGGAGGCATCTTTCCAACCTAAAAAAAGGAGTTTTTGAGTATGCAGTTCTGCTGTATTTTTTGCTTTTTTGGCAATAGGAATCTTTTTACCATGTCGAATAAAAAATACCAACTCATTTAATTTTGCTTGAATATAATGATGTCCCTTTGACAAGATTTTTGTTTCTACTTGATCAAGACTTGTCATGCGTACCATCATCATTTCTTCTGGCAAATAAACATATCGCCCGATTGCATTCTGCTTGTATATTGGTGTTATCATGACTTCATTGCCCAGCAAGATCTGGTCTTCTGTTGCCTTTGCCAATATATCATCTCGAAAATCGAATGCTAGAGGTTTAAACATCATATCATTGTTTAGAACAGCTTTCATATATTCACTGTAGATATAGGGAATAAGACCATAACGAATTTCAATTATCTTTTTTGTATCGGCAACATTTTGAAACTGATATAACTCCTGTTCTCTTGTTCCGATAGCTGAATGATTACGCATCAATGGTGTAAAAATCGACAACTGAAGCCATCTCATAACCAAATCCTCTGTGGCATTGCTCCCGAAGCCACAAGTATCTGCACCGCTAAAAATAAATCCTGCCATATTTAAAGCCGGCAGCATCTGCATGTTCATTAAAAGATGTGACCACCATGATTTATTATCTCCATGCCAAATACCGCCATAACGATGTGCACCAATATAGGATGAACGTGAGAACATTAGGATTCGTTTATTTTTTTCCATTCTATCAAATGCTTCATACGCTGCTCTTGTCATTTGATAACCATAAAGATTATGCACTTTTTTATGTGCAACTTTTTTACCATTGATATCATGGAAAAATGTATTATAATCTTCTATATTATTGCTGATTCCTTCTACTAGACCTTTAAATTCAAAAAACTCATCGATACCCATATTTTGCTTACTTAATTCATTAACGCGACGCATGACACTTTCCAGACGTTTTTGTGTATAGAAAATAGCTGGTTCATTCATATCGTTCCAAAATCCATCAATTCCCATATCTAACAAAACTGCATATTGATCTCCAAACCAACGTCTGGTTTCTGGCTTCATAAAATCCGGAAAATGCACTCGTCCCGGCCATACAGCACCAACAAAATTTTCTCCATCTTCATCTTTACAGAAATAGTCATATTTTATGCCTTCTTCATAAACGGCATACCCTTTTTCTATTTTTACACCTGCGTCAATAATTGGTACGAGATGAATGCCGCGCTTTAACATTTCTTCCTGAAGTTTTTTGAGATCTTTAAAACGCTGCGTATCAACTGTAAAATCTTTATAACGCTCCATGTAATCGATATCTAAATAAATGCTGTCCAAAGGAATGTTATATTTTTCATGTTTGTCTGCCACTTCCCGTATATCTTCTTCAGTTTTGTAGCCCCATCTGCTCTGTCCATAACCAAATGCCCATTTCGGCGCAATATAGCTTTGCCCAATAATTTCACGGAATTGCTTTACAATATCCAATTCTGTTTCACCAGTAAGGATATATACCTTCATATTCTCATCATCTGCTGTTACAATCAGCATTTTGTGATCAGTATATCCGATATCAAATTCTATTAAGCCGGCATAATCAAAAAATACGCCAAACATTTTTTCTCCAGAGATCAGCAAGAAATTATGTGCTCCATACAGTGAATTCGTATCTTCCTGATGATTTGGATTATCAAAATTATAGCTTTTATATTTCCAACCTCTTTTATTAATTCCTCGAACTTGCTCTCCTAAGCCGTACACTATATCATTCTCAGACAGCACATAGGAAAAGGTGGTATTTCCGTTTGTAACATTGAAAAATGGCAATTTTCCATATGATAATGGAATATCTTTTACTACTGCATCGGTTTCAATTGGATTTCCGTACTGATACTTTGTTATCATTGTACACCCTCCATTTTTTCAATTTTTTCTTCATTATATTTCATAGAAATGATTTGCATTATTATTATACCATTTTATATTTTAATTGCAATAGCTTTTTTAGTTTTCTATTTTTTTACTAATTTTTTTTTTATTTTATTGTGCCATTTGCCATATAATTATAATGTATATTATTACATGTTAAACATGTAATAAATTGCAGTAATTGCACTCGTCAAATTCCGTAATTTCTTTTTTTGCGGAAAATTCCATATTTTCAATGAATTCCTTTGAACTGATGGATTTTAGGTAAAATTAACAATACATCAAAAAATATCATTTTTTTTTAAATATAAGATACGTTGATTTTCTGATCCACGAAAAGCCAACGTCAATGATTTCTTTTCTTCAATAAATGGTCCATCTACTAGAACGTCAATCATTCCAAGCAGTTCATCTGTTACTTCGCATCGATACGGACCATCTGACAACAAATCGGTTTCCAAAACACATCCTGTATAACACCAGATATTCTTTTTTTCACCAAATTTTTCTCGTACTGCCTGTACTAGCGGCAACAAATCCCGCTGATTTTCCGGTTCCATCGGCTCACCACCAATTAGTGTCAAACCTTTTATATATCTTGGTTTTAAGAGCTCTAATATTTCTGCTATAGTTTCATTTGTAAACCGTGTTCCATAAGAAAAATTCCAGGTCTCGGGATTAAAACAATTCTTGCAACAATGTCGGCAACCAGATACAAACAATGATACCCGTATACCTTCACCGTTAGCAATATCACAGGATTTAATGGCACCATAATACATCTTTTGATCCCTCTATTTCACTAATTTTTTGAAAAATGTCATTTCTTCCTCGTTGCAGTGTTTCCCATTTTTACTATACAAATTTAGGTGAAATACATGACCATCCGCTGGATTATCATCTCCATATTCTGCATATACAAATGGTATTTTGCAGCGTTCTAGTTGTTCCTTCATTGGTAATGTATGAGGTTGTAAATCATCATTAACACTATCCATTAGATAAGTTGGCGGAAACATTCCATTCATATATGAAAGGACATCTTGAAAAAGCTGCAATTGTTTTCCTTTCACTCCAGATATATACAAATTTTTATGGATATTTTTTATCGACTTCATATCATAAAGTCCACAGTTAAGTGCTACACCATCAGGTAATGCATCATATGTATCGAATGTCAGCTGCTTTCGATATGCTGCATTTGCTGCTATAATGCAATATTGACTAGTTAACTGTGCGCCTGCAGAATCTCCAACCATAAACCAGCTTTGATTAATGGTATATTTCTTACGGTAATTCATAGTCCATCGTACCACTTTACAAACGTCCTCAATAGCAGACGGATATTGAAATTCCGGTGCCAAACGGTAATTGCAATTAACTACTACAAAACCAAATTCTGCTAAACGCATACAATAGAAACGATATAACTCTTTGTCCCCATAAAACCATCCACCACCATGAATACTGATAATGATTGGATCATTACCTGACGTATCTTTTCTCCAGTATACGTCAAGTAAATGAGCTGTGTTCTCATCGTTTTCGTATGCAATATTTCGTGCGCTAGCAATTATAGATGGCTCTGTCAATCCCGCATCCCGCTTACTGTCATTTTTCTTCCATGTAACACGATTTTTTTCTACTTCCTCTATTGTCATAACTTTCTCCTTTGCAATACATTTGAAAAAAACCTGTAAGAGATGAAAATTTCCTTACAGGTTTTTCGATTTGTCCAAGTTTAATTATGGACATCATTATACAAATAAGCTCTTTCCGGTCATTTCTTTTGGCTGAGGCAATCCCATTGCTTCCAGCATGGTGGGAGCAATATCAGCCAAAACACCACCTTCTCGTAATGTACAATCCATTCCAACTACAATAAATGGTACCGGATTAGTAGTATGGGCTGTAAATGGTGAGCCGTCACTTTCATACATTTTATCAGCATTTCCATGATCTGCAGTAATGAATGCAACACCGCCTTTGTTTAAAATCGCATCCACCATTCTGCCAACACAAGTATCAACCGCTTCTACAGCAGCCACTGCAGCGTCAAATATGCCAGTATGTCCAACCATATCACAATTTGCATAGTTTAAAATAATTGTATCATATTTATCACTTTCAATCGCTTCTACAACTTTATCAGTAACTTCATATGCGCTCATTTCCGGCTTTAAATCAAATGTAGGAACATCTGGACTCTGTACTAGAATACGATCTTCGCCTTCAAATGTTTTTTCTTCGCCACCATTAAAAAAGAAAGTAACATGAGCATATTTTTGTGTTTCAGCAATACGTAATTGTGTCTTACCACACTTACTTACATATTCACCAAAAGTCATGTGCAATTCTTCAGGAGGATATGCAACAGTAACATTTGGCATTGCAGCATCATATTGTGCCATGCAAACAAATTGCACAGGAAA
>CASEVP010000086.1 GCA_949291345.1 uncultured Ruminococcus sp. | reverse complement strand
AAAAAATAAAAAAAGCTTGCAAAATGTAATAATATTTGATATAATGAAACAAGACGATGTCGTAAAACAGCGTATTACAGGTATAACTGCGTAGATATGTGCTTTACTGGTCTTACGAAATAAAACTGTGATTCTACTTTTGGAATCGTGTTAAAAAATACGAAGGCATTAAGGCGAGACTCAATAAAAACATACTGTGTCGTTTGCTATGGGTGATTGGAATGCATCGTTAGAAAGTGAGGAAAAAATAATGAGTGAAGCTGGCATCAAAGGGACGATGATCTCTTATCGTCCGGATATTAAGGTATTGGATGCAACAGTTCGTGACGGTGGATTGGTAAATAATTTTGAATTTACGGATGAGTTTGTTAGAAAACTATATCAGACCAATGTTCGTGCAGGTGTTGATATCATGGAAATTGGTTATCTGGCGGATTCGGAATTATTTGACATATCCAAGTATGGCAAGTGGAAGTTTTGTCGTGAAGATGCCATTCGTGGGGTTTTGGGAGATATTTTAGATCCTAAGATGCAGTTAGCTGTGATGGCAGACGTAGGACGTGCCAATGTGACGAGAGATTTACCGGATAAAAAAGACAGTATTTTAGATATAGTGCGTGTTGCAACTTATATTAATACGATGCCGGCTGCAATTGAAATGATTGAAACATGTGCGAGAAAAGGGTATCGGACAACTTGTAATATAATGGCAGTGTCTAAAGCTAAGGAGTCAGAACTAAAAGAGGCATTGGATATGCTTGGAAAAAGCAGTGTAGATGTTATTTATTTAGTGGACAGCTATGGTTCATTATATCCATTGCAGATTCGCGAGTTGGCAAAGACATACTTAGAGGCTGCAGAAAAGTACAATAAACAGGTCGGAATTCATGCGCATAACAATCAGCAGCTGGCGTTTGCCAACACAACTGAGTGTGCCATGATGGGCGTGAGTTATCTGGATGCAACTATGGAGGCAATGGGCCGCGGTGCTGGAAACTGTGCAATGGAGCTGTTGCTGGGCTTTTTAAAGAATCCAAAGTATGATATAAAACCAATTCTGAAGTTTTTGCAGGAGGATATGCAGAAGCTGAAAAAGCAAGGTATTGTATGGGGATATGATATTCAGTATCTGCTGACAGGCTATTTGAATCAGCATCCTCGCACGGCGATTGCATTTACAAAGGAAAAGCGGGATGATTATTTTACGTTTTTTCAGGAATTACAGGAAAATGAAGTTTGATCGCATTATGTGTGGTATTTTTGAAGAAAATATATGATTATAAAATCTGCCGTATTGTATGTTGAATACGGCAGATTTTTTCGCTTTACAATTTGTGCACCACCGTTAATTAAGCAACTGAATTGATGTATCTTCCTTAGGCTGGTTGACTCGTCACGTTTAAGAACTTGTAGGTTTATTACACATCATTAACAAGCCTACATGTCTTTTTCCCATCGTTTTATTTTACAAAAATTTTCCAACAATATATTATGGCAAATACCATAACTTGTAATTTCACTTTCAATACAATATGCTATGTATATCCTTCACCTTGTAATGACCTCCTTTTGATCATTATGTTGCAGTTGATAGCCACAAACTGATTATAATTAATTTTAACCCCGTACTAGCCGGGGGGGCTAAATAAAAACGTACCGCAGTTTTCACTGCGGTACGTTTTTATTATTTTGCCTCTTCGTATAGATTATCGAATTTTACTGTACTTCCGGCAAGCTCTCCAGTGTATTTACCAAGAACTTCAACAGTGCTGCTGCATCGTTGGTATCCAATGCACCATTTTTATCATAGCAATCTGCATTTGCAAACTGATCATTATTAAATGTAACAGTATCAGCCAGCTTCTTGTTCAATAGCACTGCGTCAGTGATATCAACACGACCATCTAGGTTCGTATCACCCAGCAACAGCTTACCACTGATGCCACTCTGTGTTGTTGTCGTATCTTCTCCACTATCTGTTGTGTCAGAACCTTCTGTTGTAGTTGTTTTAGCAGTTGTGGTTGTTTCATCTGGAGCTGTTGTTGCACTTGGAGTTGTCGTAGTTACACTGCTAGGAACACGTTGAATATTCGGAGCCTCGTCATCAATGAAGGAAATTACCCAGCACAAAGGTGAGTTCCAGTTAATTGTACATTCATTTACGGACCATGCTTCTACGTTATCCAAGTAACACTTCATTGGTGCCAATGTGCCGATCTTGAAACCACGACCTTGTACCATCGGGTCATTCATGTTGGAGTTCGGACCACCAGACAGAACACCATATGGTGCATACGGATAACCTTCACTATCCAACTGACCAGACCACCATCTATGGTGCGGGTACTTCAGAGAATTCTCACCATAACCAGATACATAAGACTGTTCATTCGGGTTACGTCCCATCAGATAGTCCATTGTTGTAGTTACGCCGTCAATATACTTTACTTCCTGTGTCTGATCATATGCCAATGCCATGATGAGCGCATTGTTGATTACCATGGAGTTGGAACCCCATTCATAACCGCCTTCCAGTGTCTTAGTCTCAGTTGAACCTTCACCAGTCGAAGAGTTATAAGTCCATACATCTGCATTGTAGTCAATACCACGATACGGGCTTGCATACGAAGATTCAGACTGAACATCCAAATAATAGTCAGCAGCCTTCAGAACCTGTTCCTGCAAGGTCTTTACTTCATCAGAAGTCAGCAGACCCTGTTCCAGCATAGAATTTGAGTTTACATAAAGAGAAATAGAACCTACGCTGTTCAAGGTACCCCATGTAAACAGCGAGCATGTGCCCTTGTTTTCACCACCAGTCAGCAGTGTAGAAATTTCAAATGCCTTACCATTGTCTGTACCATATGCATTTGTGCCATACTTCATCAACTCATCATAGTATGTGCTATTACCAGTTGTGATGTACAGTTCACATGCTGCCCAGTAGAATTCATCAGATACTTCAGTATCACCGTATGGGCCACCACCCTTGTTTTGATCCAAAGGTGCATACATATCGTTGTCAGAGGTATACGGTTTCCAGTTTAACTTCGCTGCATCATATGCTTTAATTGCAGCTGCTTCCAGTGTGCTTGCATAAGATGCATCATACTGTTCGAATAAACGTGCGCCTTGTGCACAAGCTGCTGCAAAGTTCAGTGTAGCTGCATAAGTAGCCGGCTTTACAATACGCATCGGTCTCTTAGAGCCTTCTTCATCACCATCATCTTCAAACGGTGCTACAGCCAGACCAGTCCACTTGTAGTCATGCATCTTATGGTATACCATACCATCATCACGCTGCATCTTCAAGAAGAAATCGAGCTCAACTTTGCATTCATCCAAAATATCCGGAATGCCATTTCCTGCTTCCGGCATCGGCATCAGTCCAGAGTTATCTGCAAACTTATCTGCCTTGCCAACCATCAGGGATCTCTCATACATGTTCATCAATGTCCACAGAGAAATACCACCGTTTACAACATACTTACCGTAGTCACCTGCATCATACCAACCGCCGGTACAATCCAGTGCGCCGCCTGACTTAGATGGCAATGATGTATAGATATATACCCATTCATTAACAATATATGCAGTATCCGGATTGTGGCAATCTTCACGAGCCAACGTAGCACCGCTACCATCTACTGTCTGCGGAGAAGGAATATACTGTGACTGTGTATCAACACCGGAACGGTTTTGATAGAAATAGTTCAGCGCATATGTCAACAAGCTATCATCATTATAATTTTCATACAGGTTTTTATCAATGTCAAATGCCAAAGAAGTTTTACCTGCAACATTCAGCTTATAGCCCTTGCCTTCTGTTGTAAAATCTGTAAAGTCGATCACCTGGTTGTAGTTCCAACCACCATCATCGAACTTTGTTTCACCGCTTGTCGTACCAGAATATACTTCTTTACCGCTGGAATCGGTAATGGTATATGGATATTGAGTTGTATCGCCCTCTTCAACAATTAAAGTTGCTTCCTTTTTGCCCTGCGGATAATAGCCAACCTGATTTACTTCTACACCAGTTGGCTCATAAGCCTCTTCTTTTACATAGTCTGTCTTATCATCGGTCATATCAATGAGTGCGAGGTTATCAAACAAAATGATTGTGTCCTTCGGGAAACAATCAATATTTGCATAGTTACCCTTACCACCCATATGGAATGTCCATTCCGCAGTACCGACAACCGTGTCTGTCGGTGTAAATTCAAATGCTACTGTTGTCCACTGATTTGCCGGATATTCCTTATTATACCAAGCATCCCAGCCTTCACCGTGAGAAACCGTCTTGCCAGTCGGTTGTGCTGCTGCCAACTGTGATTCCAGTTCTTCCTGGCTAATGCCTTCCTGATAAGTCATGCTCAGCTCTGTACCATCACTGTGCCACAGTTCCTGGTCATCGTTTTTCATGTTACCAAGCTTAGGATACATATGACCGCTATTAGACGGTTTTACACTATAAGTAATACGATACTTATGACCAGCTTCAATGGTCAAATTTCTGTGACGGAACTGACAGTCCCAGCGGCTTTCACCACCGTTGTCTGTACCACCAATGTTTTCGAGCTTAATTGCGTAAATGCCATCTGTAATATCAAATTTCATTACAGCTGTCGCATTTTCACAAATGTGCCATGGCAAGCCTTCGCCATTTTCGAAAGTACCTTCGCCCAGCTCCTCGCCTGCAAATGCAGTCATGGACAGTGTGCTTAATCCAGTTGCAGTTGCTGAAATCGCCATAACTGCAGCAGATGCCAGGGCAGCTACCTTCTTGCCGAGTTTTTTCTTCAGCATAGATATCCTCCTTGAAAATTAGAGATTTTTGTTTTAGAACATGAGTCCGCATGTCCCGCATACAACGATTCTTTTTTCCGGATCCCCCCGGATCATATATCCTTTTTTCGGAAATTATGACGCACAAATCCCCTCTAAGAATATATTTTCCTCGTTTCATTTATTATAACATACTCCAATTTTCTTGTAAAGCTTTATTTCAAAATTCAGTAAAATATGCTAAACACTTTTCTCTCTTTTTGGTGATTTTGCCAACTCTAATGGCATATATTTGACAAAAAGCCGCAAAAAATACAATGATTTCTTGCGGCTTTCAGAACAATATATGAATAAAATGAATTTTTAATTTATGCAGACGGGATACTATCTACTAGACCAACCAAGAACTTTAAAAGTACAAGCGCATCGGAAGTACTGAGACCATCATCAGTACACACATCTGCATTCGCATACTGC
This sequence comes from uncultured Ruminococcus sp., assembly GCA_949291345.1. Lineage (GTDB taxonomy): Bacteria > Bacillota > Clostridia > Oscillospirales > Ruminococcaceae > Ruminococcus_C. The sequence continues at coordinate 20,517 of CASEVP010000086.1, read as the reverse complement.
TGACCATTCAGAGTAATTGTACCCGAAATTGCTTTATTTAACATAATCGCATCAACGATATCCACACGACCATCAAGATTCACATCACCATATATACTTGCATTATATAAATCATCCGGCTTTGTAACATGATTTGTCGTCGTTGTCGTTGTCTTTGTCGTCGTAGTTGTTCTTTTCGTCGTGGATGACGTTGTTATGGTCTGCACCCTCTGTGTTGTAGTAGTTGTAGTTGTATCAACACTAGCATAGTGCAAAACAATCTTCGAAATTTCTACATTATCTGCGCCAGGCCAGTACACGCTAAACTTTACTGTACTTCCCACGTTAGAAGGTATAGTATAATCCACAGTGCACTGTTTACTGGAAGGCACTGCAATGTCAAAATCTTTCTGCTCCCATGTACCTGTCCATGTACCAAACGAACCACTTGCTTCGGTATCATTGGATTTTACAGTAAAGTATGCTGTTGCGGAAATTGCGCCATTTGGTGCAAATTCTGCATACTTATAAATTTTACCGTCCGTTCCTTCTTCAGTACCAATGGTAATGTTTGCATTTTGATCACTGCTGCCGCTGTTTCCGGAATTCTTAGAAGTTGTTGTCGTGGTAGTCGGATTCTGAATATATCCATTCGTAGTTGTTGTATTTTTGTTGGTGCTCACAGAAGTATTTCCGCTGTCCAAAACAATTTTCGTAATTTCTACATTATTTGCACCTGGCCAGTACACACTAAATTTCACTGAACTTCCCACATTGGAAGGAACGGTATATTCCACTGTACACTGCTTATTAGAAGGCACTGCAATTGCAAAGTCTATCTGTTCCCATGTACCTGTCCATGTGCCGAATGAACCACTTGCCTCCGTATCATTGGAATTGATGGTAAAATACACTGTTACAGACTTTGCACCATTAGGCGAAAATTCTGCATACTTATAAACATTGCCGTCCGTACCCTTTTCTGTCCCAATCGTAAAGTTAGCTTCGGAACCGCTGTTACCGGTATTGTTATTTGTGACAGTTGTTTTTGTAGTGTTACGATGCGTTGTTGTCGTCGTTGTTGTAGTAGTAGTGGTGGTAGTAGTAGTGGTTGTGGTAGTAGTTGTTGTTTGAACAGCAGTACTCTTTGCGCCTTCGATAGAAGAATCAATACTACCTGTTTTATATGTAGCGTACAGACCAGCCGCTGCACCAACCAAACCGGCGTTGTAATCATTCGCTACTTCATTACACGTATAATCCTGAATCGAATCAACGTATGTAAAATTGGAATTTGTTGGACCGCCTACCAGTGCGCCTACTAATGTATGGCCATTGCTGCTAAACCCTGTGTTTTCACCCATTTCATCATAATTATTATACCCGGAAGCAGCTCTGTGATGCGGATACTTTGCAGAATTACTGTCAAATCCTACCACAAAGTTGGTATTAATTGGATTATTTCCTAAAATCATTGCCATCTGGCTCTTGCACCAACTGCTATAATCCTTAGAATATTTAGACGTTATCAAAGCGGTCAATTGCACGGCTGCATTATATCGGCAGCTTCCCCATTCATTTTCACAATAATAAGTATTTGGATTAGAACAGGTCTTATCCAGATATTCTGTTACCTTCGCCCAGTCACTGGACGAACCTGTAATCTTCGATTGCAGAATAGCAGCACCAAGGCTGACATTATTCCAACACATCGGTGAATATACGCCCCATTTACAACCTGACTGACCAGAATACCCCTGACCGGAAGCGTTCATAAAGCCATTTAAAAAATCTTTATATGTATTGTCTTTTGTTGCAAGATACAACCAGCCTGCGGCCCATGCCTGATCATCATAATAATCAAAGGAATTATAAAATTCAGTTGTACCATCTGTTGCAATGGTATTATATTGCGTAGAAAATTTAAACAGCGCCTTTGCATACTTCAAATCCTCGGCATTACCGAAGTTAATATAGTTTGATGCCAATGCTGCGGCATATTCTGCGGCAATGTCACTTGCCCCGGATGAAGTCTGATATACTTGACGACTGCTGGAATTCTGGTTTTCCGGTGCACACCATTCATTGTGGTCTGCAGTTCCATTACCAATTTGATAAATGAAATTGGTTACTGTATCGCCAGACAGTGTGGTACAATTTTTAAAATATTCTGCGAAATGATCTGTAATTGTCCGCAAATGTGCAGTTTGACCCAGTGAATCAAAACTTTCCTTAAACTCATAGTAACTCCATCCCAATGTAGATGCAGTATATCCACTCGGAAGTCCAAATTTTACATGGTCTCCCGCATCATGGAAGCCACCCGGGACAGCATCACTCGTATGGCAATCATCGCGCCATGTAAATAACCCTTTCTCGCCTACATCACTTCCACACATGTTTGCATCATAAAAATAAATGCTGTACTGTAACAATTTTGCATAATTATCCGTTGATGCAGCACTTACTGTTGTCGATCCCAGAAATGTAAGACCAGACAACGAGGTTCCGGTCAGTAACGTCGCCGCACTTGCACAGCATGCAAGTACACGTTTACCGATCCCAAATTTTTTCATAAAAAAACTCCTTTCATATTTAGCATCCTCTGCACCTATCTGCCTCCATAGCAGAATCTATAAATGCAGAACCACTCGTCCATTATTTTATCATATCAACCAAAAAAAATCAACACTTTTTTCTAAATTCGTTATATTTCTATTGAATTTCGCTAAACAGCAAACCGCCTTTTTGGACATATTGTCTTAATATTGCGTTTTTAAGACTGTATTTCTGAGACATTTATGTTATCCCGACTGTTTTTTGTAATTTTTTTTGAACATGTTTCCAATCCGGAATTTCTTTTTCCAGAAAAGCATAAAACGCTTTTGAATGATTGGGATACAAAAAATGAGTAAATTCATGTATAACCACATATTCAATGCAAATCGGTTCTGCAGCCAGTAAACGATAGTTAAAAGTAACAATTTTACGCTGGGGGCGACAATTTCCCCACATGGAAATCATTTGTCGAAATCGTATCTCCGGAAACTGAAACCCATATTGTTCAAAAATCGGATATACGGCTCTACACATATTCCATATCACTCTTTCACACGCTGCCTTCCACCAACGATCAAACACTCTCTTTCGCGCTGCCGCATTTTCAGGATGCCTTACCAGCAGGAACAATATATCATCCTGTTTCTGTACCGCATCTTTTGTTGCGCGTTCAACTTTTAATATATAAAATTTTCCCAAATACAGCACTGTTTCCCCAGTGGAGTACGTCATTGGATACTGTTGTATCATTGGCTGCTCCAATTCTAAATCCCAAAGAGCATGCAAAAGCTTTGAACCATGCTGCTGTAATGCTTGTTCAATTTGATCAATTGATATCTCCGGAGATGCCGATACTTGAATTCCAAATTGTGGACGAACACGCATATTGATGTTTTTCACCTTTTTTCGCTCCAGTGTATAAATTATACGCTCACCGCACAACTCAATTTCACGCTTTTCCATCACTCATACCTTTCTACAAAAAGGACACAGCCTCTTCCAGCTGTGTCCTTCTATCCATTCTCATTTACATAGAAACATTGCAACAATCTTCCGATAAACATTATACAGCATTTACATTTATAAGGGATTGTTCGAAAACCGCTTCGCAAATGGAATACAAATTCCACCCACCATATTTCCCAGAATTACAATAAACAGATAAACGATCGCACGGGGCGGTAACGGACATCCGGCAAGAAAATAATAAAATACATCCGCAATACAGTGATTAAATCCACAAAGAATGAACACCATAATTGGCATAACCACCACAAACAGTCCCGCTATGGCATTATTCGATTTACGGCTTTTTCGGGAACCCTCAACTGCTGTAAACATTAGTATACCGCAAAAAAATGCCAAAACAAAAGAACTCAGCAAAGGGTCATTCATCTTTGTCTGCATTGAATCCAGAGCCCTATCCATTAGCGTAACATCCATACCATTTACCGATACTTCTGCGGCAATCCGTGTCAGATGAATCAATCCCGCTGTACAAGCTGCACCGATTACATTTGCCAGCAAAGTTACAAATGTCTCGCCTAAATAAGGGAGATCCCGATCCAAAATATAGCCAACTTTTCCTGTGTACAGCCCACATTGAAAATGTATAATACTGAAAAGTCCCAGTGAAAACAAAAATGCACCCATATACCGATTTTCACATGATAAATTAACGATGCCTCCGATGCCAATCATCACACCAGAAAGTATACCATCAACTATGTAAGAAAACCATTTATTTTTTTGCTTTTTTTCTATCATATTTTTTGTTTGCAATTTTGGTGTGTCCTCCTTACGAAAAATATTTTGCTGGATCTTCTTCATTTACTGACAGTATATCCAGCGGTTCCTGCAAATCCGGCAGCAAAAATCCGCCTTCAATCGCCGCTGAACTGCAAAATGCAAAAACAGACGGATATGTTTCTTCATCCAGATAAAAAGGTTCCTGTACATGCTCAGGATTCACCCCAACACGATACAGACACTGGGCATAATGAAACAATATATCCAACTTTTGATTACGAAATTTTCTCATCAGCGAAATTACTTCAGTTGCTTTCACATGCACACTTTTCCAATCAAATGACAGGGTAGTTTCTAGCATTTTCCGCACTCTCCTTTTTTATACAAAATTATCCTGACACAAAAACAGCACATCCTTTTGCAGGCTGTGCTGTCCATCTACAAAGTCTTTTCTGAAAATCCATGACCTGTGTCAAAATTCCAAAATTAGATCATTCCGCCGAAGTCAGCTTTGCACCACATTTGCCACAAAATTCAAAAGTATATTTATCATCAAATCTTGCACCGCATTGTCCGCAGATCCGATACCCCTTCAGCATACTCAAATCCCCCTGCATACTGGCAATCCGCCGCTTTCTATCGTCAATATCTGCACACAATTCCAACTCCGCCTTATGATCACCATACGGATTTTCATAGAACAATCTACCAATCTCTGTCATAATCTCAACAATTCGTTCCTTCTCATAAACAATCTTCTTTTTCAAATTGCTAGACTCTGCAGCACTTTTGGAATTTTCCGTCACATTACGGCTCATCTGATTTACCTTGTCAAAAAGTCCCATTTTTTCATTCTCCTATCTCCCGGAAGCAACATTTCCACATCCGATTATATTATCATGCTTATTTATTATACATGGTATACAACTTTTTGTCAAGTGTTGAACTGCATTTTGTACAACTTCCGAAATTTCTTCTATCGTACACAAATTACAGCTTATTTTTCCACAGGTTCAAATCGAATCCGCACTTTTGGAATTTCTCTAAGTACCGCATCACAGTGATATAATCCATCTTCCACTGACAAATCATTTTCTCCTGTTGCTGGAGGTGCAAAGATCTTCAGTGTCATATCCGCCTCTCCTTCCAAAGGATTTTCAAAAAACGCCGCCATCAGATCCACAGTCTTTGTCTTCGGTGCCTTATAGAACCATTTTCCATGAAGCTCCATCATCAAATTACTTTCATCTTCGAAAGTTACCTCACAAAATGTGGGATTCATTTCAAAATGCAACGGTATAGCAATGCCTTCAGCATCTTCTGAATTACACCATCGAAGCCTCAGTGGCAATTCTAAACTGCCCTCTTCACGTGTGATCTGCGGCTGGAACCAATCTCTGTGAATAATCTCTTTGTAGGTATCCAGTACCGGCTGTGCGATTCCCACATCCGATTGATTTGGATCTTCAATTTCCAGACCCAGTCTTCCCCTGTCACGGAATTGGTAAAAGGTAAACGCACTGAACCATTCTGCATTTTCTGATTCCAGCTTATCACAAAATTCCCGCACCATATCTGCTTGTTCATACGGTCCAGTCACATCGCCGTCAGCATTAAATTCTGCCATTGTCATAGGTTTTGCCTCACCGCCATTGAGATAACGGAAACGTTCAAAACTGCGTCTTGTTTTTTCATATGTATCCGATACCGTGCCCCGGCTGTGAGAATTTCCTCCCCGTTCCGCCACATCATACGGCCATCCCCAGTGAAGCGCCATATATTTATCAACAGACCAAATATCTGCCTCGGGAATCGTCTGTGCAAATTCAGCTTCCTTTTCCATTTCTTCCTTTGTCAGATCCTCGACGCCACCAATACAAATAATTGTTTTAACATTGGGCGCATGTTTCTTAATGATACGGCTTGCCCGCACAAAAAAATCTGCCACTTCCTGATACGTACAACGTTTATTAAAAGAAAACCAATTGCCGGTTGCCTCATGATTTATACGCAGAAATACCCTTCCAAAAGGGCGCAGATCATTGGCAATAGCAACCAAATGTTCATCAGAAACATGCGGGTCAATGGTCAATGTCAACGAAACATCCTGCCCATGTTGTCGGATTTCGCGCATATAATTAAAAGGCTCTCCCTCGGTATTTCCGCCCAATCCGCCTTTATAAGTAAAATAGTCATCATAAGGGAAATCCCATGCAAAGCGCACATCGGGACTGGCATGTACCACACTTGCTCTTCCTGGCCAACCCTCATCCAACGGATAGTAACAGTACATCAAACTGATGCTGCGATGCGGTCGTCCCATTTTCGACAAAATGTAGTCCTGATTGACATATTCACCCCGTTCACTGCCATCGCCAAGATCTACGGCACATTTTGCTTTTCCCATATGAATCCGGTAAAATTCCATTATTATTCTTCTCCTTTTTCCATCACAATAAAGTACTTTTATTATAGTAGAGAATAGTGTTACTGTCAAGAGCATTTCACAAAAAACTACTTTTTCCCCTTGCAATCTGTTTCTCTATGATAGAATGAATTCTATTTCACTCAAACGAACAAAATCCATGCAAAACAAAGCATATACAAAACTTATAAAAATATATTGATACAGTATCAAAAAAGATCACCCAAAGCATTGGAATTTCTTGCTTCAGGTGATCTTTTTTAATACAATACCATAATTCAAACCGTAGGATGTACTGCCTTTTTACATCACTGCGCCGAATCCTCTTTTTCCGCACGTTTTAACCATACATTTGCCAGATCCACCGCTTCATATAGACTTGAACGGTCAGAGGTTTTGACGATGGCTTTTACCGGATCCGGTTCCTTAGTTGCGATTTGATACACCTTTATCTTATCGGCAACTTGTATTCCGTTGGTTTCACATTGATGCACAATCTGCATCATCACCACGTATGAATCTGACATATATCCATAATAAATCTGATTTCCGCTTCGCACCAGCGGATATCCCTGATACATAAAAAACTCTTGATTCATTGTCGTACTTCCTTTCTTCGGCAGCATTCAATCAAACGCTATAAACACAATACTTAGCTCCAGTTGGTTGTAAATTCTTCATCTGTGTCGTAAATTTCCATATTGTGTAACAATGTGTCAATATAACTTTTTCGGCAGGTATATGCAGATTGTCCGTCTTTTGTAATCAAGCAAGTAAAATTATCCATCTCGTAAAATTTAAAATCTTGCTCCAGGCTGCCATTCTGTGTTACCAAATGGATCTCCGCCAACAGTTTTCCTGTCGTATTGCCATTCAATTCTACAGTCTCCGCCGTTGTATTAAGCAGGAATGAATAAAACTGACGATATCGTTCACTCTCCGTTGTTTCTCCATTCTTTGTGACAACCGCGTCATCACTGTCTGAACCGGAAACGTTAAATCTAAGTTCTACATCATCCACTACAACATCCAGTTCGCCGACGTCCCATACGTATGTTCCGAACATCAATTTAGAAGCTAAGTCTGTCGGTGTTGTCGTTGCCCACACCAAATTTTCTTCAGACACCTGATAAATTACATCAACGCCTTCAAGATAAACATAGTAATACACGGTTTCAGTACTGCTGTCCTGTGATGCCTCCTTGAATTTCTCACCAAATCGCAGCACATACGTATTACCATCATCGCACACCATTGTTGCAACGCCATAGGGATCATCCAGCCCTGTCTGCTGTAAATCAGCATCACTAGGATGCGGTGTCACAACTTTTTCAGCAGTCAGACCAAACATCCCTGTTATCACCGGTGTAGAACGGTCTACATTCAGGTATGCTGAAACCGGCGATACCATTAAATGACTGGAAGCTGTACCTGCCATTGTATCTTCATTTTGCGAAGTTTCATCATAATCCAATTCAATTTGATAATCCATATCCTTTCTGTCCAGTGTAAACTTCTGTACAATAGGATAGGCATCTTCACTTTCTGGTGCTTTCAGAATAGTTTTGGATACAAAATCAACATCAGACTTTTTGAAATTTGACAGATAAGACGTCTTTACGGTATATACCGTATCGCTGTCCGCTGTGGCAAAATAGGTTTCTTCTGCATTGGAAGCAACATCACCAATTCGGAACGCATAACTGCTGCCGTCTGCAAAATGCATTTCTACCTGAACAGCATTTGCATCATCTAACCCGAATTTTTCCAGATCAGCACAATCTTCTTCTACAATGCCATCAGCATTCATGGAAGCCGTATTGTTGGCAAGTGTCCAAATCGTGCTGTCCATAGATAAATCTTCCCATCCAGCAATCGCAAAAGTTGCATTTTCATCTTCTTTTGCTTCTGCCGTCCGTACCACTTGAAACGAGCCTGTAGAATTGGCGATATCAATCGAAATCACATCATTTGCATCCTGCTGTGTCAGTACAATACTCTCTTCTTCACTGTCCAAAGCAGTACTGCTGCTATTATCTGAGGACTCCTGAGCAGGCTGTGTTTGTAACAAAAAAAATACAGATACGCCTAGTGCAGCAATTAGTACAGCACCACCAATGATTCCCACTGTTTTTTTTCTCATGTGTTTCTTCCTTTCAATTCGTAGATTATCGATATCTTCTGCGAATTGCAACCACGATGCCGATCACAACCACAACTGCCGGTATTACAAAGACAACCACGGTACGAATCATCTTAAGCTGTGCCTGTGTTGCAGTGATTGATGTCTGACTCAAATCCTTCGATGCGATAACAATACTATCTTCTTTTCCGCATACGGAATTGAGCAGTCCAATAAAGTACTCCGCATTGTTATATGCCGTATTCTGTACCAAATTGATATCCATCATTGACATCGAGCCCATCACAATGACATTACTCTCAATCAGTGAATCACCTGTAGACTGTTGGTTCTTGCCGATTGCCATAACAGTATTTGCACCATGTTCTGCGCTTGCTGCATCAAAGGAAGTAGTTGTTTGGGTTTCGGTTGTTTCGGCTTGTGTTGCCGGTTCTGTCTCTGCATTCTCTGTCGTAATCGATTCGTCCGTATCCTCATCGATTGTATATTCTTTTGGTGATAACGGACTGCAATAGGATGTATCCGAAGAGGTCAGAAGCGGTGTGACAACTCTGCCATTGTTAGAATTCAATGTCTCAATGGGTCTTGCCATCGGTGCAACAATTGGCAGACTAGCATTAGACAAGTTACCTGTATAATCCTCATCGTCCGTTACAGTGACTATCGGGGCAATGAAACTTCGATTATTTGCCTGAGAAAGCAAAATGTTTACTTCCTGATTGGTACCGCTGTTTTCATCAATGACTGCGCTATAATCCACTTGAATATTCCATTCTTTGAGGAATCCATCCAGATTTGGCGTGGATGACTGGGTATAATCTGCAATATAAATCAACTGTTTACCCAAATTTCCGTCATTGTACAGAAAATCCTGCAGTTTATTAATTGAATCCATCGTCAGATCGTTTGCTGGTGCCGGCAACAACAGGATATCATATTTTTCAGTATCCAATTCATCAGTAATGATATCCAAGCGTTCTACGTCATAACCGTTTTCATCCAGCAGATTTTCAATTGCATAAAACGCATAGGTGTTTGGATCATTGGCATAAGCCTGTGTCTGTGCAAAAATTACGCTGCCATTTGAAGTGGCAATCATACCGACTGCCTTTGGATTAGAATCCGTTACATTCATAATCGCAGATGTCAGGGTTTGTTCTCCTTTGAATCCGGTGATACAATCCGAAAATGACAACATACCGTATTGATAATACTGATATGACTGCTGATCCACTTCAAACATGTCGGTTTCACAGTTAAACACTTTGATCCGCGTCCCATTTGTGACAATAATCTGCCCCGCTTGAATGGTTCCCGGATACAATTGCTGATATTTGGACAAAATGTCCGGATCTTTGGTAGTATCAAAATATGTTACGCTGATATGATCAGAATACCCTTGATACTTTGCAATGGTTTCGGAGATCATCTTATTGTATTTATCTGTCGTAAAGTTGCTTTCATCTACAGAAATAGCAATTTCCACGTCCTGGTCTAGATTTTTTATATAGTCTAAGGTTTCCTCACCGATCTCATAAACATTTGATGTAGTTAAATCCAGAACCAGATCCGGAAAACGATTGCCCAGCAAGCTGACTACTACATTTACCAGAACAACTACTGCAACAAAAATAACTGTCACTGTTGTTGCCAGACTGCCATATTTCAATTTTTTTCGTAATTTTAGTTTTTTCTGACGTTTTTCTTCCGATATCACAGCCGGTTGAGAATCAAATTCTTTTTTTACTTTCTTTTCCTGATTTTCCATGGGTAATGTCCTCCTATCAGCTCCAGCGTCGTTTTTCAAACACACGCACAGTAAAAAAGTTGAAAATCACTGCCGTGCTGATATAAAACAATACGCTTGCCGGATCAAACAGACCCGCCGTAAAATCGTAGTATTTCGTATAAAATGACAATGCATTTAACACCTGCGGCACTACGGGAAGATTTTCTGCAAACTGTGCGATGACATCCAACATATAAAGCACCAGCAATGCGATAATGCCCACAACTGCCGCAACCACCTGATTTTCCGTTAAAGACGAAATAAATACTGTCACTCCAATAAATGCTGCGCCCAGCAAAAACAGTGCCAGTACATTTGCCACAACGATTCCCCAAGCGACTGCACCAAAAAAGCTTAAAATCAGGGCATAGACAAATAAAATTGCCAGTCCAATCGTGTACATCGTCAGTGCTGCAAAATATTTACCCAGCACAATACCGCCAATGGAAACCGGGGCAGTCAGTAGTCCCTGTTCCGTTTTTTGTTTCTTTTCTTCACTAAACAGCCGCATGGTCAGGATCGGAATCAAAATCACCACAACCAAAAACAAACTTGTGAAAACGCCGGACATATCTGTTGTTGCAGAAGCCAGCGATGAAGCAAAGAAAAAATAGCCTGACGCCAGATAAAATACTGTTAGGAATACATAAGCGATACTGGAAGTGAAAAATGCGCCCATTTCCCGTCTGTATATTGCGCCCATTATGCTTCTCCCCCTTCCGTCGAATCTGCCGGTTCAATCGGTACATTCGTTACCTCTGTATATTCTTCTTCCTGTGTTACCCTTTGCGGCGATGCGGCGTTACGCAGCCGAATCTTCGGAACTTTTGCAGACTGTGGTTTCAAACCGTCGCCCATTGTAATTCGCAGGAAGATATCCTCTAATGTCATGGTGCCCAGATCCATCTTATAAATATCCCAACCGTGCTCCTGCACTAACTGATTCACCTGTGGTCGCAGGTCTATGCCTACAGAAGATTCCAAGTCATATGCAAACACGCCCGGTTCCGGTTCACTGAACGATTCCACTTTCAAATCAAACTTTTCCTCTCCCATCGCACGCAATGCGGTCAGCACTTCTGCCTGGTCTCCCTTAATCCACACCGTCAGCTTGTGTGTCTGCGCATTGCTGGATACGGTATTGGACAGATTCTCTGTGGTGTCATCCGCAGCTACTTCTCCATGATTGATGATGACAATGCGGTCACAAACCGCCTGTACCTCAGACAAAATATGAGAAGACAAAATGACAGTATGCCGTTTTCCCAGCTTTTTTATTAGATTACGGATATCCAAGATCTGTTTCGGATCCAAACCGACTGTTGGTTCGTCCAGAATCAAAATCGGCGGATTGCCGATTAGTGCTTGTGCTACACCAACACGCTGACGGTACCCTTTGGATAAGTGCTTGATTATCCTTTCGGATACATCACTGATTTTGCAAAGATTGCACACATCTTTTAAGTGAGAACGACGAGGAAGTCTACACTTTTTCAAATCATAAACAAAATTTAAATAGCCCATGACCGTCATGTCCATATACAGCGGCGGTAATTCGGGCAGATAACCAATCTGTGCCTTTGCTTTGATTGGATCCTCTAAAATATCAATGCCGTTGATCAGTGCCTGTCCTGAAGTAGAGCTAATATAACCTGTCAGCATATTCATTGTGGTAGATTTTCCGGCGCCGTTCGGTCCCAGCAGCCCCAATATCTGGCCGTCTTCCACTGTAAAACTAATATCTTTAACAGCGACCTTATCACCGTAATTTTTGGTCAGATGTTTGACTTCAATCATCTTTGTGATTGCCTCCTTTTATTGCGCAGCACGCAAAATCTTACTTCATTTTATCAATTTATTGTGATAAAAGTGTGATAATCTTACGAAAGATAAAGGCAATACCGTTGCATGGCATTTTCAGCCGAGATACAGCCTATTTTTCATTGAGTATGACAAAAATGAAGTATACTAATTGCATTTTTCCTGTCTCATGCTTGCATTAATCTGTCGATGGCCTTACGTATTCTCGTAAGTGTATCCTCTTTTCCTAAGATAGCACACAATTCCACGCCGCCGCCCGGTGTAAATTGTTTTCCGGAAACCGCAGTTCTTACCGGCCAAAGCATCCAACCATTTTTCACGCCCATTTCACCAATCTTTGCAAAAAGTGCCTCATGTATACTGGTCACATCCCACTGTTCAATCGACTCCAGCACCGGCAATGCTGCCTGCAATGCTTCCAGTGCAGTCTCCGGGGTTGTTTTCATTTTCTTATGGCGGTACATCTCCAAATCATAGTCCGGCATTGCATCAATAAAGTCTACTTGTTCCGGTATATCGGAAAAGACCTCTGTACGATTCTGCAAAACGCTGCACAAAAGAGGCATATCAATGTCTGTTCGCTTGACAACTGTACGAATGTATGGTTCTGCTGCCTTTGCGAAATCTTCCGGGCTCATCTGATGTACATATGCACCGTTGATCGCACGCAATTTCTTTGCATCAAAAATCGCCGGTGATTTGCTGATCCCACTAATATCAAACACCTGTTTCAGTTCATCCAGCGTATATATCTCCTTTTCGCCAGTGGGTGCCCATCCCAACAGTGCAATAAAATTTAATATTGCCTGCGGCAAATACCCTTTTTCCAGTAAATCCTGGAAAGAAGCATCCCCATTTCTCTTGGAAAGCTTATGAGTTTGATCCTTCATAACAGGCGCACAATGCACATATATCGGTACGTCCCAGCCAAATGCCTGATACAACAAATTGTATTTCGGTGCCGATGACAAATACTCGTTCCCACGTACAACATGTGTAATCCCCATCAGATGATCATCCACTACGTTGGCAAAATTATATGTTGGCATACCATCTGTCTTGATCAAAATCTGGTCATCCAGTGTACTGTTTTCTACTGTAATATCACCATAAATCTCATCGTGAAATGTCGTTGTACCCTCTAACGGCATCTTTTGCCGAATCACATAGGGAATTCCCGCATCCAACTTTTCCTGTACCTCTTCTGGGGACAAATCCCGGCAGTGACGGTCATACATCGGAGCAATGTGAGAAGCTTCTTGGATTTTCCGCACCTCATCCAGACGCTCTTTATCACAAAAACAATAATAGGCATGTCCGGTCTTCACCAATTCTTCTGCATAAGACTTAAACATACCCATACGCTCCGACTGCACATATGGTCCTACCGGACCGCCGATATCAGGTCCTTCGTCCCAGTTCAGACCGGCAATTCGCAGTGTATCATAAATCACATCAACCGCGCCTTCCACATAGCGTTCCTGATCTGTATCCTCGATACGCAATATGAAATCTCCGCCATCCTTCTTAGCAATCAGATAGGCATACAAAGCCGTTCTCAGATTTCCGATGTGCATATATCCTGTTGGACTGGGGGCAAATCTCGTTCTTACTCGCTTACTCATCGTGTCCATTACTTCCTTTCATTGGCATTGTATTACAAAATGCAATGCTATTTCAAATTCCAAGCACTGCTGCACATAAGAATACCATCTCATACGCATTCTGTGCATTGCCATCCTTCTTCTGGTTTTTCATCATTAATTTTCCCGTAACCACTTGATACACGCCTCTTCATCCTTTGCAATCTGTGTATAAAGTGCCTCAATATCAACGAACTTGCGCTCATCCCTTAAAAAATGCCGCAGCTGTACTGTACAGGGCTGCGCATACAAATCACCTTCAAAATGAAGCAGATATGTCTCCGCAACAGGCATCTGATTTTTACTGACTGTAGGCGTAACTCCCACATTGGTCAGAGAATCAAAAGTTCCCTTTGGTGTAATAGTTTTCGACACATATACCCCATGCCTTGGAACAAGTTGCCCCTTTTTGAACGGAATATTAATAGTCGGAACCTGACGAGTTCGCCCTAGTGCCTTTCCATGGGCAACTGTACCGCTAATATGATATGGTTTTCCCAACAATCGTGCCGCCTGAGACATATCGCCTTTGAGTACACACTGTCGGATGGCAGTAGAAGAAATTTTCTTCCCGCCACACAATACAGGTTCTACCAGATGCACCTGAAATCCCATTACACTTCCGAACCGACACAGCGCAGCTGTATCCCATGCCGCTTTTGCACCAAAACGAAAATCACCGCCGCAGAACACCTCTCTTGCATGAAACAATTCCACCAACACACGCCGGCAAAATTCCTCTCCATCCAGACTACATAGTGCAGAAAAGGGCGGACAATATACACGCTCCACGCCGCATTCCTGCAAAAGCCGGCGCTTTTGGCAATCTGTATATAAATACGTAAGTGGAACGCCTTGTTTGACCGATAAAGAATCTGACGCAAATGTAAATGCACAAGGCACCAAACCTTGCGCCTTTGCACACGACACGACTGCATCCAATACTGCTTGATGTCCCAGATGAACCCCGTCAAAAAGACCCAATGCTACAGCACTTTCTCGGAGAAGCGGTGTTTCTATGCATTGCAGTTTTTCCAAAGGTCTTTCCGCCTTTCTCATTTAAAATTTTTTCCCACACGTAAAACGGCATTTTCCCGATCTGCTACAGCGATCCCATAAAAACTGCTATCTGCACCATACACCCGGTATTGATCTTCTTTGGGTGAAATTCCTTCCAATTGTTGCAGAGACAATTTGACACCGTTACCATAAAGCACAGATAGCTTTTCAGACAAATGCAGTGCCGGAAAGCCGGCAAACAATGCTTGTGTAGGAATCAGATGTTCCCGCAGCGTTCCCTCCTGGCACATTTGTTGAACCTCCAAAAACGTAAAACATTGTTCCAGTGTAAAACCGCTTGCCTTTGTCCGACAAAGTGCTGTCATAACTGCACCGCCTCCAAGTGCTTTTCCAATATCAGAAAGCAGTGTACGAATATAAGTGCCTTTTCCGCAAGAAACAGACAGTACTGCTGTCTGGTTATTTTCATTCCATTCTTCCAAAGAAATAGCATGTACCCGCACCATTCTAGCAGGACGTTCTACCTCTGTACCTTTACGTGCGAATTCATAAAGCCGTTTACCATTGACAGACACGGCAGAATACATGGGGGGAATCTGTCGAATTTCTCCAACAAACTGTGGCAGTATCGATTCTAACGCCGCTTTTGTCACATGCATAGCAGGATAGGATCTCGTTTTGTTACCCCAGACATCCTCCGTATCCGTTTCCCAGCCAAACTGTACTGCGGCACGATACGTTTTATCCTGATTTGGCAAAATATCACAAACTCTTGTAGCCCTGCCTACCAAAATGGGCAATACACCGGTTGCCATAGGGTCTAACGTTCCTGTATGACCAAGGCGGCGTATTTTCAAAATTCCGCGCAATTTGCCAATTACATCAAATGATGTAAATTCCGCAGGTTTATACATACAAAGTACACCCTGCATCTCATTCTGACTCATCTGATGTTCCATCCCTCCGCAATCGCATCTAACAACCGTTTCTTTACTTCTTCAAGTGTACCGGTAATCTGACATCCTGCTGCTTTCACATGACCGCCGCCACCCAGTTTACTACAGATGGCCGCTACATCAACGGCATCTGCCGAACGCATGGATACCCGAAATACTCCAGTTTCTTTTTCTTTCATGGTAACGCCCACTTCAGCACCCTCTACTTGCAGCGGAAATCCTGCGATACCCTCCAGTTGTGCATCATCCAGTGCGAATTTTTGCATAAATTCTTGCGTCACACAGATCAGCATACATTTACCATCCATATGAGATTCAAGCTTGTCAATCAGCATTTGTTCTAATTTTAGCCTGCCATAACTCTTGACAGCAAACATCTTTCGATTGATCCATGCATATGGCACATCCGGACAAAGCTCCATCAACTGTGCCACGGCATGATGTGTATACGCACTGACGTTGTCATATTGGAAACAGCCAGTATCTGTCGAAATTCCCGTATACAGACAAGCAGCGACAGCATCCGTGATCGTCACAGGCATCTGTGAAAAAATGGCATACAGCACCTCACAAGTAGCAGAAGCACTGCTATTTAAGCAGCGATTCCGGGCATACGGTACATTAGAAACATGGTGATCAATGCACAAATCCACCTGATTACCATATGTTTCCTCCGTATGATGCCCCAAAAGCTTTTTATCTGCCACATCCACCGCTACAACACACTTCGGCGTAAAAGAAGGGGGCTGTACATCGTCTTCCGGCAAAAGAAAACCATACCTCTGTGGAATCGCATCTTCACAAACAACTGCTGCTCGTTTTCCAAGCTGCTGCAGTATATTTGCCAATGCAAATCCCGCTCCGATACAATCGCCGTCCGGACTTCGATGAATGAGAATACATACATCCTCACATTGCTGCAGCCATTGCGCTGTCTCCTGATACGTGAGTTCCCGCATTGCGCTTCACTCCTTTTCAGTCTTTTTCGTTTCATCCTCTACATCTACTACAGGCGGCTGAATATGATACAGCATTTCGTTTATTTTTGCGCTATGGGCAATTGAATCATCTGCAACAAAGTGCAGTGCGGGACATTTGCGAATCTTCAGTCGATGAAACAGTTCTCTCCGGATAAAGCCGGATGCACTGTCTAATCCTTTGCATGATTCTTTTGCCGCATCCTGTCCCATCAAACTAGATACATAAATTTTACAGTCCGACAAATCACGGGATAATTCCGCCCGCACAACCGTCAGCATCGGATCGATCCGTGGGTCCTTCAGTTCCCGCAAAATTGCAGTCATTTCCCGCAGAATATCCTCTTCTGTTCGGCTTGCCTTAAAATTTGCCATGTTTCAAAGCTCCTTTCCCCTGAAAGGTTCATTCATCGAATGTGTTTTCTCAATCCCGATATTCTTCCATGATAAAAGCTTCAAAAATATCCCCTTCTTTAAAGTCTCGGAATTTTTCAAGGGTAATACCACATTCAAAGCTCTCGCCCACTTCTTTTACATCGTCTTTGAATCGCTTAAGGCTTGACATCTTATCTTCCGCAATCACAATACCATCACGTACTACACGAATCTGACATTGTCTAGTCACCTTGCCATTGAGTACATATGCACCTGCTACCGCACCTACATTGGAAATTTTATAAACCTGACGCACCTCAACACGACCCATGACTATTTCACGATATTTCGGTGCCAGCATGCCCTTCATTGCTGTCTGAATCTCTTCAATAGCATCATAAATGACACGATATGTGCGAATATCTACATCATCTCTTGCTGCGATCTCCTCTGCTGTCTGATCTGGACGCACATTAAATCCGATAATAATGGCGTTAGATGCGCTAGCCAACATTACATCGCTTTCCTTAATGCCGCCGACACCACCGTGGATCACACGAACACGCACCTCGTCATTGGATAATTTTTCAAGTGACTGCGTTACAGCTTCTACAGAGCCCTGTACATCCGCCTTAACAATTAAGGACAACTCCTTCATTTCTCCTTGTTCAATCTGATTGAACAAATTATCCAGTGTCACTTTCTGATACTGGCTGAATTTCGCCTGCTTTGCTTCGTGCTTTCTCTGTTCAACCAGTTCTCTCGCTAATCGCTCATCTTCTACAGCATTAAATACATCGCCTGCTTCCGGTACTTCCGCCAGACCAGTGATTTCTACCGGCACAGAAGGTCCTGCACTCTTCACTGCCACACCTTTATCATTGGTCATCACACGAACACGACCGACAGCTGTCCCTGCAATAATTACATCGCCCGTATGCAATGTACCATTTTGCACCAGCAACGTGGCAATTGGACCACGGCCCTTATCCAAACGTGCCTCCACAACAGTACCCTTTGCACGACGATCGGGATTGGCCTTGAGTTCACTGGTTTCTGCTACTAGCAAAATATTCTCCAGCAATTCGTCAATACCCTCACCGGTCTTTGCAGAAACGGGAACACAAATGATATCTCCGCCCCATTCTTCGCAAACCAGACCGTACTTGGTCAGCTCTTCCTTCACACGTTCTGGATTTGCACCTTCTTTATCCATCTTATTGATAGCAACAATAATAGATACACCAGCCGCCTTTGCATGATTGATCGACTCAACTGTCTGCGGCATAATACCATCGTCAGCCGCTACCACCAAAATGGCAATATCCGTGATATTCGCGCCACGTGCACGCATGGCAGTAAATGCTTCATGTCCAGGCGTATCCAAAAACGTAATATCTTTTCCTTCATAAGTCACCTGGTATGCACCGATGTGCTGTGTGATACCGCCAGCTTCTCCTGCTGTCACATGCGCATGACGAATTCTATCCAAAATAGAAGTCTTTCCGTGGTCAACGTGTCCCATAACCACAACAACCGGGCAACGCTCTTCGGTATCTTCTGCACCGTCATCCTCATCGATCAAACGTTCTTCAATGGTCACAATCACCTCGTGCTCTACCTTTGCACCCAGTTCTTCTGCCACCAGAGAAGCGGTATCAAAATCAATTTCTTCATTAATGGTTGCCATCACACCAAGCAGCATCAGTTTCTTGATCACTTCGGTTGCCGTTACTTTCAGTCGGGTTGCCAATTCTCCAACTGCAATATTATCTGGAATTCGTACCCGCAGCTGCTGCTTTCTTGCACGTTCTAACTCCAGTCTTCTCAGCTTATCCTGTTCGGTTTCTTTTTTGCTCGAATATTTCTGTTTATTACGCTGGGCAGACTTCTGATTGATCTTTTGCTTTTTGGTAGAATATTTATCATTATTATACTTGGTTGCCGGTGCAATCTGCTCATATCGCTGGTTGTACTTATCCAAATCCACATATGAACCTCTCGTATCCACCGTACGGCGTTTCTCTGTTGTTACACTGCCAGATGCCATCTCCACTTCCACATGAAGCCGCTCGCCATGTTTCTGTGCCTTTGCCGCCTGCTTATGTTTTTTGGTATTTTCTTTCTTTATTGTGGCCGTTTCTGATTTCTTTTTCTTTTCTTCTGCCTTTACCGTTGATTGATTCTCCGGCTTTTGCGTCTGTTCCTTTTCCGGCTGGGGCACTACGGTTTTCTTTTCTTCTTTCTTTTTTTCTCCGACCTTCTTTTCTGGAGATTGTTTTTTCTCTGCCGGTTTTTTTCCTTTCGTTTTCTTTTCAAGCGGTTTCTTTTCTGCCGACTTTTTTTCCTCTATCTCTTTTTCCGTCTGCTTCGAACGCAGTACATTTTTGGATGCGAAATATGCATCAAAATTTTTAACCTGTGCTTTCTGAGAATAATACTCCAGCGCAAGGTTCACTTCTTCCGGCGTCAATCCGGTCACGCCTTTTTTCTTGATCCCATTCTCATCCCGTTCTTGGAAAAATGTAATCAATTCCTGTGTCGAAATCTGCAAGTCCCGTGCAACATCGCTCAACTTCAATTTCTTCGTCATAGGCGAAATCCTCCTCTTCATTCTTGCTTAAAATATGCCCTGAAAGCTTCTCGTTTTCCTTGCATATCCCGCATATGTTTCCGGCATAATTACTATCCGGTCTTCCTCTTATTTTCTATTTTACGGCATCAGTCAACTTTTTCATATACCGCAGCCGCATGATATGGTCACGCCTACACCGGCATAACCGGCATATGTTTTTCGTTTCTCAGTATATACTTTATGTCGCTTTTTTAACTGTCGCCATTCTCCAAAGATTGCTGTATAAATGTCTGCATTTTCCGCATAAAACCATTATCGCAAACTGCCAGTACACCGCACGCCCGTCCAACGATTTGCCCTAACTCCATTTTAGAAAAAGGCAGTTCCAGACATGGCACCTGGGCTTGTGCACAAAAATATAAAGCTTCCTTTTTGGTCTTTTCTGATGCATCCAACGCCACAAGCAGTCCCGCCGCTGTACCACGATAAAGCGCATCTTTTGCAGG
>CASEVP010000085.1 GCA_949291345.1 uncultured Ruminococcus sp. | reverse complement strand
TGCGCTGTAAGCTCCATCAGATGACACGATGCATCTTCCGCATGTTTCTTTGCCACTGCCGCAGAAGTTTGTCCTATGCCCGTCAAAACAGCTCTTCGCACAGCTACGTCGATGCGGTCACGATGCCCAGACGGATAGGTGATATAGGCACCGGTATCCGCTAGATTCTGTACTGCCATGCGAATGGCTTGCTGGTAGGAAAATGCACCCGAGGAAACTTGCATATACGCCCGGTCACAAGCGTTGACAAACGCCGCCTGTGTGGTACTTGCAGTAGTGCTGACCAAATTTTGCATGGTGCCCAGCGTTTTTTTGTATCCTTCTTCCAGCACTTGCTTCATGCTTGCATTCTGTCGGATGTCCACCGGAACTTCTCCGGCAGATTCATGTACTTCGTTGTCGATTTCCACAGTATTCACACCGGCATCCTCAAAAAGTGCCTTGACCTGCTGCACGCTTGCGTCGGTCCGCTCTGCAATCATCTGTAAAATATCTTCGTACAGAATGCCGGCAGCCTGCAGCACTTCTGCTTGATAGACTGTAGATTCTGACACAAACCCCATTTTCAGCATGCGCCGCGCCATGTCGCTGATGATATCATCTTCCAGTTGCTGATAGAGTGCTATGATTTGCGACACATCCGGTTCATAGTCTCGCACTATACATCACTCCCGGAAAATAAACCTCCGTCATTTGTCTGCGCAGGCAAATATCCCGATGCGGTTTTCTCATCACATCCAAAATACCACATCAAAAATTGTTCTTTGCGGTACACTCCCGCACCGACCATCTGCATACGGCGCTGAAACTCCTTGTCTGTATCTTCTAGGACGCTGTCACCCCAGCTGCATGTGATTGACGCATCTGTAAAAGGGGCAAGATCATACAAAGAAGCGTAGACACGCATTGCATAAACAAGCGCTTCAAGCGCAGACTCTAACGCATTCTGCATAGAAGAAACGTATATATAGCTTCTTTGTTTTGAGGTCTTTATTTCTTCTGCCGTTTTTTCAATCATAGTCGGTTCTGAGATCGTTCCGTATGCAAGACCAACATTGAATTCAATTCGCTGCAGCATATGATTCAAACCATTAAATAACGAGGAATCTCGAATGGCCGGTGAGAACACCTGCAGCATTTTAGAAATGTCCACTCCATTTTGAAGATCATAGCGCCGGAACAACCGAAGCCCCCCTTTCGGAAGCTTCCACCTTCTGACCGTAGTTCGTCTTTCATCCGCCCTTGTCTCTCTTTCAAACAGATCCATAGAAGCATCAACTGCAAGCTCTGTCCCTGTATATTCCCATAGAATCTTGTCCCATTGTCGGTTTGCTTCATGTATTAAGTCAACCGCATTTGCAAAAACAGAAACACCCACAGGAGAGTCCATATCGATCCGGTTGGCAGACGGAATGCGAAACACAGAAAACAGCGGCGCCGTTACATTTTCAATCTCCTGGTACTCCTGCAATTCCTCCCACCCTGCCACTTCTGATAATTTACACTGTGTTCCCAGAATATCAGGGCTATAAGATGCATATGCACGGTTTTCAACTGTATACTTTGCCGCATTCGCATCCCAAAAATGTGCCTCAAGCCTTGTATAATAACGTTTCCCTACTGTTTTTTTCTCAATAAATACGGCGGATGTGACATTGCCTGATGAATCAAATGCAGTCGGCGCATATTGATCTGCACGAACCAAGTCGACAACAATACGGTTTCCCGACACATACGGCTTGAATGCCATGCTCCCCAGTGCGCAGGCGGATTCCGCTTCACGAAAAAAGCAACGCCAAAATACATCGAACTGCTCTTGTATGTATTCTGCGCCGCTTCCGTTTATTTTTATGTTTGATTCTGCCAATATCAACCTTGCAAACTCGGAAGATATACCAGCAGGTAGCCCAAGGCTATGGTTTTCTCCCCTATCCGTTCCGCCGTATACATACATATTGCGCCATACTTCAAGGGAAGACTGCATTTCCGGCGAAACCGGATGCGCTGTATTTTCCTTTTTTCGAAATAGATTCCAAACAATTTGAAAGATATTCACACTGATATTTCCCCCTCTCTCCGTAGCGCTCGAAGTGTTTTTAACATTGCCGTCCGTACAAAATACCGAACATCATCCATGGCGTGGTCGTTTTCTTTGACTGGCTTATCTATAGGGGATTTTTCGTCCCATCTGTAAAGCCCAAACTCTCGAATCGTGTCCTTGCAGCTTTGATCAAAGTACAGGTATCCATTTTTCAGAAGCGTTGCCATATCCCTTATTCCGTCCACAACAGCGTTATCTGCCGTTCTGACACGAAAACCACCGTGCCGCCGAATGCATTCCATGAACGATGCTGCTGATGGGTCTACAATAACATAACGAACCCGATCGGCAACAGCGCCGGCAAGATTTACAAGTGCTGCGTAGTGCTCTTCATCCGTTCTTGAAACGCCTTGTGCTTTTCCGTCATAGTAATACTCGCGGACACGGATCGCCTTTCCGCTTTCGTCAACAGCCCATAGGCCGATCGAAGTAGGATTTCGTGTTCCATAGTCGCAAGACATGTACCAGTCATAATATTCCGGGTGCTTTATATCAGCATGAATAACATGTTTGCTCCGACGAAACATGTGGTATATCAAACCTTCTGCCATCACCCACAGCCCAAGAACATATCGATCGTAGAACACGCCCGAATACAGCCGCTGCGCCTCCTCACGTTCAGTGTCTGTTAGCGTTGGATTATCATACATGGTAAAATGCAAATGCAAAGCCCGCTTACTGCTTGTGTTGCAAATCCACTCTTTGTAAAACCAGTGTTCCGGGCTGTCTGGGTTACAGTTAAACCAATACCGTGCTTTGGGTTCGGATAACATACGTGCGAGTGCCTGTTCGACAAACGACCGCGGCATCAATGCCACTTCATCGAAAATGGCACCACTCAATGTGATGCCCTGAATCAATGTGTAACTGCTTTCATCTCGCCCACCAAATACATAAAAGCGGTTGATTTTATCACCATCCTTGATCGTCAACAGATTGTCACCGCGGCGGTATGTCAGTTCATAGTAATCTGTCACATCCGGCATACCAAGCATCGGCGTAACGACGTTGCGATAGGTGCTTCCGACTGTTTTACCGCAAATCCCAAAATTGCAGCCGTCAAAATATCGCATTGCCCAATGAACAAAGCCGATGATCATGGAAACCGTCTTGCCGGAACGGACGGACCCATCGCAGATAATTGCTTTTTTATTCTGATACTTCGGCATGTGTACCCACTTCATCGCCAGTTTCTGCTTCGGCGACAGTTTCGTAATCGGTTTCATTTTCTTCCTCCAACACTTCATATAGTCTGGATGTGGGCTTTTCATTCTTTTCTTCTTTTTGCCGCTTCAGGGTAATGCCACGCTCTCGCAAATCAAAATACAGCCGGATTGCCTGCATATCCCCCTCCTGTATACGCCTGCAAAGAGATTTCCATACCATAGAAAGTTCTGCGTCAGCGTATTGCGCAACAAGGGCATTGACAAGTGCAACAAACTCTGGATTGCGTAACCAGCGATACAGTGTTCTGGATGTCACACCGGCTTTTTCTGCAATATCTGATTTTGTACCGAGAAAATCCGGATTTGCAAGTAATTCTGCTGCAGTTACCATTCGTATATCCATTACGGTATTTTTTGAATTTGTGACATTTTGTGGCATACTCCTCCCTCCTGCATTCAGGCATAAAAAACGCCGACAGAATTGCTTCTTCGGCGTTTTTATCTATTTTTCTAGTATAACTATAACACAGAATTCCCATTACTGCAAGTGGTATTCGGTGGGTTTGAGTGGTATATTTTTAATAAATCGCATCCCGTATTATACAGAGATCGTGCAACTTTGTAATCACGGTGGATTACTTTGCTTGCAATATGCTTGATATTTAGTCCATCAAGTAAATGCTTTTTTAAGATGATCCGCATGTCAATTTCACGAACCCCATCACCGTCAATCCCAACATTGATTTCCCGCATAATATCCAGCCTTAGCATATCATATTCTCTTTTCAGACCGTCTATCTCCACAGAGATTGCCGCGGCCTCGGTCATTTTTCTTTGGACTTGATTGACAGATCTAACTTTTGCATCTCCAATGCTATCATATCTTACCGACTTGACAGATGTACAAATCTCTTTGTCGATTTTCAGTTCTGCAATTCGTTTTGGAATGCTGCGGTATCGGTTAATTTTTTCTTCCAGTGTCATTCATTCCACCTGCCTTTACAACCGTTACAATTCTCCTTCCGCCAATACTTTTCTCGACGGCAGAAAGCCCTTTCCGCTCTAGGAGCTGCTTTGCTCTAACAGCATCTGCATTATACTCATCTTTTGACTTTTGAAATGCACAACATGCAGGACAATCGGTATATGTAGTTGCACTGCAGCCCTGCTTCGTTTTAAAAAAACATTTATCCAATTTTGTTTCTCTCCTTTCTGTTTAAATTATTGGTCTGCCAATTTTAACACATCAAATGCTTTCTCCGCTTCCTCTTTGGTTAGAAATACAGTCCTTCCAATATCTGTTAAATAAATTTCAGTTGATACATAAGGGCAATCTTTACAATTCATGAATAACCACCCCTTCATCTTTTGCTTAATTTCTTTTCGTTTTCTCATTTTCATATGCAAATCATTTCTGCACTGCGCCACCCCAAATACAGCATAAACGCAGCTAGGATGATCAGCATCACGATATACTTACGCATCCGGTATCACCTCATCCACCAATTTTTTCATTTCTGCCATTTTCTTTTCCATCCAAATGCATTTTTGCCCCGCACTCATGGCAAAATTCTTTAATACAAATTGGATCGAATACTGCACCACATATTGAACATTTTAATAAAGCCCCTTCTAGAATTCTGATATATGTTCCATGACATAATTTTTTCGGGTTCGACTGATCACCATTTCCCTCATATGTAGCACAAAGTGCAACCCATTTGCCATCCTTAACATAAAACTTTCCTGTATCAACGTTCCTTACATACTCAAACATATCAGTACAGAACGTCCGTGTATCAAAAATCTTCGTGGAAAAATGCCCATATCCGAGTTCTGTATCACACGTGATTTTTTCTACCCCACCCAATCGATATGGCGTTTGTTTTAGATGTACCCAGTTTGGGTACTGCAACAATTCCAGTGTCATACCACTTCACTCCTTCTCCAATTTTTTCATCTGCCGTGCACAAAACCCAATCTCGCCGGTCATATGCCTGCTTCCTTTCTGCATTGCACAATTACCGCATCGAAATCCACCATGTGCATTGCCAGAGCGGCGAAATACTGGGATCGCAGGTTTTGGTGGTCATTGCTGTGTCCCCTCTTCCATTCTTGCTCCGCAGTTAGGGCAATAGTTATACAGGTCTGTGCGGTTGAGAATATCACATAGTGTAAAACCACAATGTGAGCACTTGGAGATTGGAATATTTGTTCGCCCGATGTGTGTGACAGATGTTTGCTCTGTCCATGATGCTTTCATTCCGCACCCCCCATTGTCTTCCGGCAGACCGCACAGCGCCCGGTACAGTCCTTTGCACACATCGCATCCGCTGTCCTTGATGCGGTCAGAGTATTTTTGTACCGTCCTTAGCATCCGCATATGTTGCTGCATAATCTTGTATTGCAGTGCAAAACACTCGTATATCTCAATAATTGCTGTCTTTTCCCGCTTTGCTTGTTCCTTTGCAACGCCGCCTGTCCGGTACGCAAGATACAGCCCGCGCATGGACAAAAACAGGTATTGCTCCGGCATTTCCAATCCGTCCGGCATTGGCACATTTTTCGCCGCAGCGCGTTCCAAAGCGTCCAGTTTCATAGTTCCATGTACTCCTCAATGGTTCTTACCGCCTCTTCCCATCCGTGGCAGACGGCGCAGCAGTATCCTTGCTGGCACAGTTCTTTCAACCACCATTTCTGGTTGTCTGATGTTCTCCCAGGCTCCGTTTTCATCTCGATTCGTAAACCGTGATATTTCCCACGCGCCACCGGCAAGTCCAGATCTGGCACGCCTGATTTTACACCAAGACGCTTCAATCGTGCCCCTTGCTGCGGCGTACACTTGCGTTCGTTCGGAATGTGGTATAATAGCTTCAGATCCGGGTATTTCTTCCGGACCCTCTCCTGCT
>CASEVP010000084.1 GCA_949291345.1 uncultured Ruminococcus sp. | reverse complement strand
TATTTTAATTTCTAAAACAGCAGCAGTGTATGATTACGAAGTACGCAATCTCTTTTTATTAAAAAATTATAAGAAATGTTGGTTAAGTATCGATATATTATTACAACAATGGAATAATTTGATGCAAAATCTTATGCATATGAACATCTATTAGACCAAAATCCATATCTTTATAATTCCATGCAGCTCTTCCGATCTGATATTTCTCAAACGCCGCTGATACACTCTGATACCAACGCAATGTACTATCCGTATCTGCCTGATTAATCACACCATACTCACTGCAATACAGCGGCATTTGTTTTTTTTGCGCAAACTGCACAATTTTCAAAAAGTTATCTTCGATAAAATCTTTTTCCATATTAGAAGAATGACAATTCTGAAATGGAACTAAAAATGCCTTATTAAATGCCGCTGATGTCAATCTATACTGTTTTATCGCTTCAGGAAATTGAATATGAAAATCTTTTCGCATTCCTTTGACCCATTTTGCACTTTGATGTGTAAAAACAATTGGCTCAAAAAAATGAAAATAAAATACAATCGGTTCTGCAATAGACAATTGAAATTGTGGCTCTCGATAAACACCATGACAATAAATGCCGCCTACCAAAACCGGAATTCTTGGTGCAGTTTCATGAATTGCACTAATAGTATGTGAAATAAACTTATCCCACTGCTGCTCCATCGACTCTTCTGGAATCAAATTAAATATCTCAAACGCCAACATGTCACTATATTTTTCAAAACGTCTTGCAAATTCTTTCCAGAGAGAAATATAACGTGCATGAAATGCAAGATTACAAACATATTCGCCATTTGGGGTTTGAAAATCACCAGAATATCCTGGGGCTTTGTGAAGATGCAGCACACAGTTCAGATGATATTTTTTACACAACTGTATGGCACGTTCAATCCACTGAAATCCGGTTTCACGTAATATACCTCCTTTGGATTCTACCATATCATAATCCAGCGGTATCCGAACATGATCCAATCCCCATTCTGCAACAGTTGCAAAATCCTTTTCATCAATAAATGTATATAAGTGTTCTTTATTATTATTTTTTTGTGAAAACCATCCACCAAAATTGATTCCGTGCTGAAAACCATTCCAAACATGCATAATGCTCCCTCCCCTTAATACTGCATGTTTTGTCTTATTCACCTTTAGTAGATTGTCTACATTTTACCCTCTTTTTCTTATAATTGATACCAATTTAATCACTTTTTTATCATAATTTTAATATAATATATTTGCTATTTTGATTAGCAAACAAAGTGCGGACTCTCCACCCTGGTTTATCCATGATTCTTACGATACTCCAAAAAGTTCTCCAAAATAATAGTTGCTGCCACTGCATCTACAACAGCTTTTCGTTTTTTTCCACGTGTATTGGTCACATTTAAATATGCATGTGCCGAAACAGTTGTACACCTTTCATCCCACAATTCTACTGGCAGTCCACTCTTTTCTTTCAATTGTTCTGCAAATTTTTGACAAAGCTCTGCTCTTGGTCCGACTGTTCCATTCATATTTTTAGGATACCCCACTACAATCATTTCAACACAATTGGATTGGGCAATATCTGCAACCTTTTCAAGACAGACCATAAAATCCTTTTCTGCAATTACCCCAATAGGAGATGCCAACATTTCACCTTTATCACATACAGCTAGTCCTGTCCGTGCATCTCCAAAATCAACACCTAATATAATCATATTCTTTTCCTCTTACCACGGTATCACACTACCAATAATATCTGTTACATTCGCAATATTATGCGCATTTAACCATGAATCCATTTCTGAAATAATACGAATTGGTGCATATGGATCTGTAAAAATCGCCGCGCCTACCTGCACTGCGCTGGCACCCGCCATCATAATTTCAATTGCATCGGCACCGCTGGATACACCGCCCATTCCAATAATTGGTATTGATACAGCTTGTGCAGTCTGCCATACCATGCGAACTGCCAGAGGAAATACGGCAGGGCCAGACATACCACCGACATTATTTCGCAAAATCGGACGGCCTGTTTCAATATTAATACGCATACCCAACAACGTGTTAATGAGTGAGACTGCATCAGCACCAGCCGATTCAACTGCTCTGGCAATTTCCGCAATGCTCGTAACATTTGGAGATAATTTAACAACTAATGGCTTCTTAGTTGCCTTCCTCACCGCTGCGGTAATAGACTCCGCACTCTCACAGTGCACACCAAATGCCGCACCCCCTTTTTTAACGTTTGGGCAGGATATATTTAATTCAATCATATGCACAGCAGTTGAATCTAATTTTTCTGCTATCATCACGCATTCTTCTATACTAGATCCCGCAATATTTGCCAGAATCACTGTGCCTTTTTTTAATAAATTTGGCAGTTCCCGCTCAATAAATACATCTATTCCGGGATTCTGTAATCCGACAGAGTTTAGCATCCCAGCAGGTGCCTCCGCAATTCTTGGAGAAGGATTACCTGGTCTGGGCTCACCTGTTGTTCCTTTTGTTGCAATACCGCCCAATTTGGACAATGGAAATAACCGTTCATATTCTCTGCCATATCCAAATACACCGGATGCCGGAATGATTGGATTCTGCAATGTTACTCCTGCAACTTCAACTGCTAAATTTGCCATTACCAAACCACCTCCTCTGCACAAAATACAGGACCATCTTTACAAACATGTCCCATTACGGATTTTCCTTCACGTTCTAACTGACAAGCACATACTAGACATGCACCAATACCGCAACCCATACGTTCCTCCATAGAAACTTCACAGGGAATGTCATACTTTTTTGCCACTTCAGCCACATGTTTCAGCATTGGTCTTGGTCCGCAGGCATATACCATATCGCCCCCACTGATACAAAGTTCTTCCTCGAGGCATTGTGTCACCAATCCTTTTCTGCCAGCTGTACCATCATCGGTACAAAGAATGGTTTTGGCACCACTTGCTGCAAACTCCTTTTGCAGTGTCACAATCGATGCACTGCGGTATCCACAAATGGCAACGGCTTTTTGTCCATATACATTTGCCAGAGACAACATGGGTGGATTTCCGATTCCACCACCAACCAACACCACTTTTTTCGCATCAGGCAACAATGTGAATCCATGTCCCAACGGTCCTAAAACATCCATTGTTTCACCTGGATTTTGCTGAGAAATATTCTTTGTTCCTTCTCCCTTAACCTCAAATACAATCGTCAGCGTTTCTTGCTCTGCATCTATTTCACAAATGGAAATAGGTCGGCGCAGCGTACTTCCCTTAGGAAGAATATGCACAAACTGACCCGGCACTGCGGTTTTTGCCAGATCTTTACACAAAATCACAAATCGATATATATTTGCAGCAATCGCTTCTTTTTTTAAAATTGGCGCTGCAATTTGCTGATATGACATTTTACATTCGCTCCTTTCACCAGAAACCAAACAGCGGGCAGGTAAAAAGTACCCGTCCGCCGAGGTTTTATCAAATCCAACCGCTGAATTCATTAGGGCTGACGGCTTAATATATATGCTGTCAACATATTTTGAAGCAATGCTCGCAAATACATCAGCATCCAATCCATTTTAGGTGTCCGCATTGATTCAAAAATCTAAAATTACAATCTGCACATTCATATTATCAGCTATTCCCTAAGTATTTTCATTTTAGATCTTGTATTTTCATAAATTGAACAATTCATATAAAAACTAATCTACTATGCTTTATGCACCATCACGAAAAAATAGCATCCATTTTCCCTTAAATCTTCGTGATATCTACCATTTCAACATCATCAATACTTCTGCCAGATTCAAGCACATTTGCCAATGCAGATGCAGTATCAATCGCCGTTAAGCAACAAATCGAACGTTCCACGGATTTACGGCGCATCTTTACACTGTCTCTTGCTGGGAGCCTGCCTTTTGCTGAAGTAGAAATCAGATAGTGAATTTTTCCGCTCTCCAGTAAAGTAATTGTATTTGGTTCTCCATCAGAAATCTTCTTCACTTGATTTGTAGCAATCATATTATGATTCAATACTGCCGCTGTTCCACTAGTGCCATACAACTCAAATCCCATTCTTGCAAATTTATCCGCAATGGCAATCGTCTCTTGTTTATCTGCATCACGAACAGAAATCAGCACTCCGCCTTCTTTTTTCAAATCATATCCTGCTGCAATCAACCCCTTCAGCAACGCGTCTTCCAAATTCGTCGCAATACCTAAGCATTCACCAGTAGACTTCATCTCTGGTCCCAACATCGTATCAACATCCTGAAGCTTTTCAAAACTAAATACCGGTACTTTTACTGCCACATATTTTCCCTTTGGATGCAGTCCAGGAGTATAACCCAAGCTTTTGAGTGTTTCTCCTAACATGATCTTGGTTGCAATATCCACCATTGGAATACCGGTAACTTTACTGATGTAGGGTACAGTACGAGACGAACGTGGATTGACTTCTATGACATACACTTCGTTATTATACACAACATACTGAATATTAATCAATCCGACTGCATGCAATTCTTTTGCCAGCAAACCTGTGTACCGCACAATGGTATCAGTAATGGTCTGGCTCAAATTTTGTGCTGGATAAATGGAAATGGAGTCACCTGAATGCACACCTGCACGTTCCACATGTTCCATAATACCGGGAATCAAAAAGTCTGTACCATCACAAATGGCATCTACTTCTACTTCTGTACCCATCATGTACTTATCAATCAACACTGGATTTTCAATATTATGGCTCGTAATAATTGCCATATATTCTTCAATGTCCTTATCCGAATGCGCAATAATCATATTCTGACCACCTAATACATAGGAAGGCCGCATTAATACCGGATAACCCAGATCATTCGCCGCTTTCAATGCTTCCTGTGTGGTCATAACCGTTTCACCGGCAGGACGTGGAATTCCACATTTTGCAAGCAATTCATCAAAACGCTCTCTATCTTCTGCGGCATCAATGTCATCTGCAGAAGTACCCAAAATATTTACACCCATATCTGCTAAATATCTGGTCAGCTTAATTGCTGTTTGTCCGCCAAATTGTACCACGACTCCATATGGCTTTTCTGTATGGATGATATTTGCAACGTCTTCCTTCGTTAGTGGATCAAAGTACAGTCGATCACCGGTATCAAAATCTGTGGAGACAGTTTCCGGATTATTATTGCAGATGATGGCTTCACAGCCCATCTCCTTTAATGTCCATACACAATGCACCGAGCAATAATCGAATTCGATTCCCTGCCCAATCCGAATTGGTCCTGAACCAAATACAATTACTTTTTTCTTATCACTGTGCTGACGTTCAATAAATTCTTCTGCCTCGTTTTCATCATCATAAGTAGAATAAAAATATGGTGTTTCTGCTTTAAATTCTCCAGCACAAGTATCAACCATCTTATATACTGCATGACGGTGTATCGGACATTTTTTACCGGAAATTCGTTCAATCGTTGCATCCAAATATCCATACTGTTTTGCCAGCAAATACAAATCCTCTGTCAATGGCTTCTCCGCCATTTCCCGTTCCAGCTCGATTAAGTTCATAAGTTTATTCAAGAACCAACAATCCACCATAGTCAACTTATGAAGTTCTTCTACGGTTTTACCACGTTTTAATGCCTCATACAACTGGAATGCACGTTCATCATCGACAACCTGCAAATGCTCCATAATTTCATCCAGTGGCATTATCTCATATTTTTTCATATTCATTGAATCGACACCAAGCTCAATTGAGCGAACCGCCTTCATAATTGCCTGTTCAAAACTGGTGCCAATCGCCATCACTTCACCGGTTGCTTTCATCTGTGTGCCAAGCGTACGCTTTGCATAGACAAATTTATCAAATGCCCATTTTGGATACTTTACTACCACATAGTCCAGCGTTGGTTCAAAACATGCATAAGTCTTGCCAGTCACCTGATTGATAATTTCATCCAATGTATAACCAATCGCTATTCTTGCTGCAACTTTTGCAATCGGATAACCTGTTGCCTTGGATGCCAATGCTGAAGAACGAGACACACGAGGATTCACTTCAATTACCGCATATTCCATACTAGTTGGATGCAGTGCAAACTGACAATTACAACCGCCTTCTACTTTTAGCTCAGAAATAATATCCAATGCAGCCGTACGCAGCATCTGATACTCCCGATCCGTCAATGTCATCGCTGGTGCAATAACAATACTATCTCCCGTATGCACACCAACCGGGTCAAAGTTTTCCATAGAACATACTGTGATAACGTTGCCTTTTCTGTCCCGTATCACCTCAAATTCAATTTCCTTCCAGCCACTGATACACTTTTCAATCAACACCTGCGTGATCGGCGAAAGGCGAAGTCCGTTCTCTGCGATATCACGCAACATTTCTTCATTGTCGGCAATACCGCCGCCAGTGCCGCCTAGCGTAAATGCCGGACGTACAATCACCGGATACCCGATTATTTCAGCAAATGCAACTGCATCATCAATGGTCTCAACTACTTTAGAAGGAATACACGGCTGATTGATTTTCTCCATTGTATCCTTAAATGCCTGCCGATCTTCTGCTTTATGAATTGTCATCGGATCAGCACCCAGAAGCTTTACACCATTTTTTTCTAAAAAGCCTTCTTCTGCAAGCTGCATAGACAATGTAAGTCCAGTCTGTCCGCCCATTGTGGATAAAAGACTATCTGGCTTTTCAATATGAATGATCCTCTTTACCACGTCCAGTGTCAGAGGCTCAATATACACTTTATCTGCCATAGCTTTATCTGTCATGATCGTTGCAGGGTTCGAATTAATCAGTACGACCTCCAACCCCTCCTGCTTCAGTGCACGACACGCCTGTGTGCCTGCATAGTCAAACTCCGCAGCTTGTCCAATTATAATTGGGCCGGAACCAATCACAAGAACTTTTTTTATATCATTTCTTAATGGCATTTTACTTTTTCTCCTTTTCCATCACCGCAATGAATTCGTCGAACAAATACGCCGTATCTAACGGACCACCGTGAGCCTCTGGATGAAACTGTACGGTAAATGCATTGATTTTCTTGTATCGAATTCCTTCACATGTCTGATCATTTGCATTGATATGCGACACTTCTCCTACATGTGGTTCTAGACTATCTCCCACCACTGCATATCCATGGTTTTGACTAGTGACATATGTACGGTGGCTTTTCAGATCAATTACTGGCTGATTTGCCCCCCGATGCCCATATTTCAGCTTTTCGGTTCGGCACCCCTGCGACAATGCCAGCAACTGATGACCCAGACAAATTCCAAAAATAGGAATACCTAAAGAAGCAATTTCCCGAACGTTATCAATGATATCCTGATTTTCAGACGGATCTCCAGGGCCATTTGACAGCATAATACCATCTGGATTCAACTTTTCCAATTCCTTAGCATTAGTCATTGCCGGCAACACCGTAACTTCGCATCCACGCTTCACCAGCTCATTCCGAATATTTCTCTTATAGCCAAAATCATACAACGCAACTTTATACTTCGGTGTTCCGTTCACATAGGTGCGAGGCTCTTTTCCAGTAACACTAACAATTGCATCTTTAATTTCATATTCCTGTACCTGCTTTAGGAATTCATCTTTTTTAGCATAAACGTCTTCGGTTGTGATTACACCATTCATAACACCAACTTCACGGATGATTCTCGTCAACTTTCTGGTATCAATATTATAAATACCCACAATGTTCTGCTCTTTTAGAAATGTATTGATATCTCCTTCCATACGGAAATTCGATGGTGTATTACACCATTCCCGTACAATATACCCCCGTATATAGGATTGTGAAGATTCATTATCCGCAGCATTAACCCCGTAGTTTCCAATCAGCGGAAATGTTTGTGTAACCAATTGTCCATAATAACTTGGATCCGTCAGCGTCTCCTGATATGCCGTCATTCCTGTTGTAAATACAACCTCTCCGATTACCGTTCCCTTTACACCGAAATGCAGCCCTTCAAATATTGTTCCGTCTGCCAAAAGCAGATAGGCCTTATCGCCCCGCTTCAACAATGACATGACACCAGTCCTTTCCTTTATTTCGTCATTTCATATTTTCAATTTTTCAAGTCAGAATGCACCTAGTAATTACTTATAAATAAGATGTAATGTCATCACGCATCCGTATTGCTTCTCTGCGTGCTGCCTCTGCAAATGCTGTTTCTACGCAGCCCTCTTCTTTTTTCCATGCACACATAATCGCCCGAGATGAATTAACTATTGCACCCCTTCCGTTTATATCAAAAGCGCCTGCAATCCCTTTCGCACCTCCGCCTTGTGCACCGTATCCTGGTACAAGAAACATAGTATGGGGCATTTTTTTCCGTAATTCTGTCAACTGTTCTGGATATGTTGCTCCCACAACAGCACCCACGGCAGAATATCCATACTGCCCTCTCTGCAATTCGCCCCAGTGTTCGCACATTTCACCCATCACTTCATAAACCGTCTTATTGCCAATCTTTTGATCCTGCAGTTCACCACTGGATGGATTAGATGTCTTTACCAATACGAAAATGCCTTTGTCAAATTTTTCGCATACTTCCAGCAAAGGGGTAATACCGTCTGTTCCTAGAAAACCGTTCACCGTCAGTGCATCTGCTCCAAATGCTTCCAATTCTATGCCGTCTACATCACTCTTCCCCAAATGTGCGGCAGCATATGCTGTCATTGTTGCACCAATATCATTTCGTTTTCCATCCGTTATCACATACATTCCTTTTTCCTGTGCATACCGAATGGTCTTCTCCATAGTACGAACACCTGCCCAGCCGTACATTTCATAATATGCTGCCTGCGGCTTAATTGCAGGCACAACATCATATAGTGCATCAATCAATGCACGATTAAAGGAAAATATCGCATCAGCTGCAGCTTCCAACGTATGCCCATACTTCAAAAAGCTTTCTTCCCGTATAAAATGCGGAATATACTCTAGTTTCGGATCCAATCCAGCAACTGATGGATTCTTAAGTGCATCGATCCGTGTGATTAATTTGTCAAGTGACATTATTTCCAGCCCTTTCTTCTCAGACGGTATATTCCGTATCCTGATACCGAATTATTCCGTCTGTAATGGTATATATCGGTTTTCCCACCAATGTTTTTCCCTTCCAAATTACATTTTTTGCCTTAGAATGTAATTTTTCCGGTCTCACAGTCCATGCGTAATTCAAATCTACCAATGTCATATTTGCTGGTTCTCCCACCACTACGTTTACCTGTGGAAGCCCCAAAATCCGACGAGGATTAACTGCCATCTTTTGCAATAATTCCGGCAAAGTCAGCATGCCACTATGCACCAATTTCAGGGATGCCGCAAGTGATGTCTCCATACCAATCACGCCATTCGGTGCCCGATAAAAATCCTGTTTTTCTTCCGGTGCGTGCGGGGCATGATCAGTCACAATACAGTCAATAGTACCATCTATGATTCCTTCCAATACTGCACGCCTGTCTTCTTCTGTTCGAAGCGGCGGATTCATCCGGTAATCTGCATCCTTTCCCAAAACCGCTTCCTCAGTCATCAAAAAATAATGCGGACAAGTCTCACTTGTCACCTTAACACCATGCGCCTTTGCTTGTCGAATAATCTCAACACTGCCTTTCGTACTAACATGTGCAATATGAATCGACACACCTGCTGATGCGGCTAATATGATTTCTCGTGCCGTAATATAATCTTCTGATGCACGATCCATTCCCTTTACACCCAATGTCTCTGAAGCAAGTCCTTGATTAACAATTCCGTGGTCAATTATTGACAAATCCTCACAATGGGATATCACAGGGATTCCCAGTGCATACGCCTGCATCAAAGCTTTCTGCATCAGCTTTGCATTCTCCACCGGTCTGCCATCATCCGAAACTGCACAAACTCCTGCCTGTTGCAATGCCGAAAAATCACACAGCATTTCACCTCGCAATCCTTTTGTGATGCAACCTACGGGATGAACTTTCACACCAGTATTTTCTGCTTTTTTTAGAATATATTGAACAATCTCTTCTGAATCAATCGCCGGAGTCGTATTTGGCATACATGCTACACCCGTAATACCTCCAGCAAGTGCTGCAGCCGTTCCGGTTTGAATATCTTCTTTATGAGTTTGCCCTGGATCACGCAAATGCACATGCATATCAAACAATCCCGGCAATGCTGTTAATCTGGATCCGTCAATCGTCACATCTGCCTGTGCTACAATAGAAACACCACAAGATGCAATGATCCCATCTTTTATTAGCATATCACAGCGAGACTGTACTGTATCCTGCACAATTTGTACATTCCGAATCAAAATTGTCTGACTCATACGAATTTCTCCTCTTCCGGTGAATTCTGATAAATCTCAACACAATCCGTCCCATCAATTTCCTTAACGGAAACCCGCACCATTTCTGTTTGAGCGGTGGGTACATTCTTACCAATATAATCCGGTCGAATCGGTAATTCTCGGTGTCCGCGATCCACAAGCACAGCTAACTGCATACACTGCGGTCGACCTATCGCCAAAATCGCATCAATTGCAGCCCGACAGCTTCTCCCAGTGTACAATACATCATCTACAATCACTACACGCTTATCTTTCACTGGAAAGTGAATGGTGCTCTTGGCACTTTGCTGCTGATCTCCTGCACGATCATCTCGGTATGGCGTAATATCCAATGCACCAAAATCCACATGTACTTGTTCCAGCTCATAAATTTTTTGCGCAATTCTTTCCGCTAGAACAACACCCCTTGAAAGAATCCCGACAATGCACAAACTTTGGGCGCCTCGATTTCGTTCGAGTATTTCGTAAGTAATGCGTGCAACTGCGCGACGTATTGCACTTTCATCCATGATTAACGCCTTTTTTTCCATACGCACCTCCACAAAAAGCGCCTACCCATTTTGACAGGTAAGCGCTCCGACAAATTCAATCTATAGCATATAGCAGTATTTGATATCGTTATGCATTTCACGCCTTGTCAACCTCACGGGATTAACTTAAAGGATTCATTGGTAGTCATTATATCATATTTTTTGGAATTTGTCCAGTACTTTTTTCAATTTTTCTCATTTTTATTCCTTTTTTGTCGAGTTTTCGTTATCTTCTACATCACAAAGAAGATTACTCAGTGCAACCAGTTGCTCCATGGACAGATTTTCCATTCGTACCGCCGGCGGCAAATCTAATTGTTTTAAAGCTTCCAAAATACATGCTTTTTCACATTGCATTGTGGACGAAAGTGCATTGACCAATGTTTTTCTTCGCTGTGAAAATCCCAGCTTAATCATCTGGAAAAAATAAAACGGATCTCTCGTTTCTTTTTCATACCGTTTTTTTACTGAAATACGAATTACAGCGGAATCCACATTGGGTGATGGCAAAAAACTCTCTCTTGGCACTACAAATAACAGTTCTACTGTCCCATAATAATTCATAGCCGCCGTAATTGCACCTGCATTGCGTGTTCCCACTGGTGCCTGCAATTTCTCTGCCACTTCTTTTTGTACCATAACCGTAATACTGTCGATATTCGCTTCGCTTTCCAACAAATGCATCAAGATGGGTGTTGTGATATAATAGGGAAGATTGGCACAAACTGCCACCTTCATACCGGAAAACTCTTGTTCAAGCAGTTTAGCCACATCAAATTGCAGAATATCTCCATGAATGACATGTACATTTTTAAAATCATGCAGTGTTTCCGACAAAATAGGAATGAGTCGATCATCCAATTCCACTGCTGTAACACGCTTTGCACGCAATGCCAACTGCTGTGTCAGCGTTCCTATTCCCGGACCAATCTCCAGCACACCATATTCTTTTGTGGCATTTCCTTCTTCAGCAATTCTTGGACAAATAGAATCATCAATTAAAAAATTTTGCCCCAATCGCTTTGAAAAATGAAATCCATGTCTTAACAACAACCCTTTTATGGTCTTCATATCTGTTAAATTCATCATATTTTTCTATTCACTTTCCTATCGGCAATTCAATGCTTTTTCCCAAATGTGTACTATACAAATAACATGAATATACCGGCACTCCCGTAATACACTGCAACGCCGCACGATACAGTAATAACTGTTCACGATACTCTTGAAGCAGCTTTTTCCCATCCGGTACAACATCTGTTTTATAATCTACCAGTACATATCCATCCTTTTCCCGGAAGGACAAATCGATAATTCCCTTGAGCATACTGTCAGAATTCCGATATCGATGCAGTATTTTTGCCGCAAGTTCATCACTGCACAAATCTCGACATTTTACCAGAAATTTATGTTCCCTCAGCACATCTGAAGATGCCCGCATACGCTGATATATCGGATCCCCGAAGAATTTCTCTACCAGTTTTGGTGAAACCACCTGCGCCTGACTGTCAGTCAAAAAACCCTTGCGCTGCAATCGCTGTATTTCTGCAGTCACATCTCTTTCTGCATTTGCAAAGCTAGCATACTGAAAAAATGTATGGATTGCTGTGCCTCTCTCCGCACCGGTCAGCTTATGTGTATCCTGAATAAACTTCGGACGTTTCCAAATCGGTGCACGCGCACTTTGTACTTCCTGAATTTCCGAAACACTCAGCAGTGATTCCAATGTACTTGATTCGGATTCATATGTAAACTGTACTAGTTGTCGCAGATGACTGGTACACGACACATCTTCTACCCAC
This sequence comes from uncultured Ruminococcus sp., assembly GCA_949291345.1. Lineage (GTDB taxonomy): Bacteria > Bacillota > Clostridia > Oscillospirales > Ruminococcaceae > Ruminococcus_C. The sequence continues at coordinate 6,903 of CASEVP010000084.1, read as the reverse complement.
TCAGTTATCTTTTCTTCTGTTTCTTCTTCTGGTGCCACTGTTTCAAACACATACGATATCTGTAGATTTTTTTCCCATGCCGGTCTCCTCCAATGCATTTGAGGCAAATCCAGACAATCTGCCAATTCTGCATCATGGCGCAGCAACAAACACATCCAAAGCCATTGTGCCATGGATGATGCGGATTGCACCATATAGGGTGTCAAAGTACCATTATCTGCAATCATTGCAGCATATTCATAAAGATATTTTTTTTGCTTTGTCACAAGTTTATTTTTTAGCAGGGGAATAAACAACTTTTGTTTTGCACGTGTCATGGCAACATACAATAGCCTCAATTCCTCACTCTTAGAGCGCATCTGATTTTCTTGCTGTAAAACCGTATATGGAAATGTAACTGCCCTTGTATAAGTATCTGGTTCTTTCAGGCACATTCCCATCATACCATTATCTGAAAACAACGCATTTTTTTTCAAGTCTTCCGTAGAAAACTTTGTCTCCAGCTTTGCCAAGAAAACAAAAGGATATTCTAGTCCCTTTGATTTATGCATAGTTTTTACTGACACTGCATTCTGATTTCCAGCAGATGCACCCGATTGTTGAAAATCATTTCCACTCTCCAACAGCCAATCAATATATCTTAAAAATCCTGATACACCATAATGTGACGCATCTGCATTCTCTGTGTATTGCTTTGCATACTGCAGCAAAAGATATAGATTTGCTCTTTTTCTATCACCATTTTTTGTCAACTGCATCACAGACAAAAAATCCGTTGTATCATAAATATATCGAATCAACAAATCTAACGGCACCATATCAACACTCTGCCGTATTTGATGTAATGTATCATATAACATGCGACATTTTTGCTGCAAAACAACACTCAATGTTTCTCTGTCATTGCACTCTGCTTTGGCGACACCAACTGCTATTTCAACAGCATAATACAAACTAGATTTTTTTGCCAGCTTTCGCACCTGCAAAAGTTCGTCCGCCGTAAACCAAAAGATTGGAGAAAGCATAACAGCAGCCAAAGAAGTATCTAGCAAAGGATTATCCACCACACGCAGAATATCCAGCAAAACAGAAATCTCTCTTGATTGCAGATAGCCTTTTTCCTCCGGACTTTGCACCGGAATCCCCGCCTCCTCCAATGCATGAGCAACCTGTACACAGATAACATTATTTCGCAGCAGTATACAAAAATCGCTGTATGTACAAGGTCTAATATTGCCGTTTTTTTCAGCCACCGGCACTTTTTCTGCAATCATTTTTTTTATATTTCCAATGAGATACGAGATCTGCACATCGGATGCAGATGATTCCTGTTGAAGCACAGCAATTTCAACACCCTGTGCTTTTCCATCCAACATATCTCCGATTGAAGAACCGGGCTGTAATGCTTCGTCCTGCGTATATGCCACTTCTCCGCAAGATGGAGACATCAGGCAACCGCAGACGAAATTAACAAAATACAGAACCGAAGGTACACTACGGAAATTACGATTCAGAACAATATGACGACAAACACTATTCTCCGTTTTTGCATCTGCAATTGCACCAATAAAATTTTGGGGATTTGCAAGCCGAAACCGATATATAGACTGCTTAACATCACCTACCAAAAATACGTTATCCCCATATCGTAGAGTATGTGTATGCGGATCAATACAATTGCGGGACAATAGCTTAAATATATCGTCCTGCTTATTATTCGAGTCTTGATACTCATCAATCATAATCAATTGATAGTAGGATTGTAATTCTTTCGCCAGTACAGACGGTAAAATTTTACCATCTTCTGTCTGTTCAGACAATAATTCCAGAGCAAGACGTTCTCCATCCTCGAAACTCAGCGCATTTTTTCGTACTTTCTCCATCCATATCCGATCCGAAAGTTCTTGCTCCATCTCAAACAACACTGGAACAATTTTTGAATGTTTTTCTAAATCAGCAGTAACATAGGGAATAACATACTGTACTAATTCTAAAATGCTCCCCTCCAATTTTTCATAACAGATGCGAAGTTGTTTTACTTGTTCATATGCCTCCGCACTTATTATCGTTTTTTTCTTACGAGGGAAATTTTTATTCTGACGTTTTCTCTTTTTTTCCAGCAGCGGTGCAATAACCTGTTCTGGTTTCTGGTACAATAGTCCTATCCGTTCCTGCACCTGACGCAGACAATGCAGATCATCTCGAATCCATGGATATACCGTGTTTTCCTGCACGTCGTCATACATTGTTAATGCAATTTCCTCTGCCTCTTGTGCCATGCAAACTGCCAGTGAAAGATCCTGCTGCAAGTGTTCATCAAAAAAGCGGCAGTATTCAGAATCTCCTCCAATTTGTTGATAACTTTCCAAAACCGACCGACACCAAGCATTTCGAAACGGAACCGATACCAGGTACTGATGCAGATCAAGAATCAAGTTTTGAAGAGGCAAAAAATTCTTCTCACAAAAACATGACCAGAGCATTTTCATTTTTTCTGGATGTATCTGCTCCCATTCATCTAGAAGCTGTTCAAGTGCCCTCGTCTGAATCATTTTACTTTCGGTTTCATTCAATATGCGAAAATCGGCTGTAATTCCATCTTTCGACACATTATCCCGAATCAAGTCAAAACAAAATGAACTAATCGTACAAATATGCGCACTCTGCAATAAAATTTGCTGCTGATACAACCATGTATTTTCTGGGTTCTTTTGCAGCTGACCAGCAATTGCTTGATACAATCTTGAGCGCATTTCTGCTGCTGCATCATTCGTAAATGTCACAACAATCATTCTATCCGCAGGTACTCGATGTTCCGGTGATTGTTCCATTAAAATACGCAGTAGTCTTTCAACCAATACAGAAGTTTTTCCGCTGCCTGCTGCCGCAGAGACAATACAGCCGCGGTTACGTATGGCAATCGCCTGTTCTTGCTGAGAGGTCCACCCCATTACCTTCCCTCCTCTTCTTCTCCCATGGATTCTAGCAACTCATATAATGCTTTTTCCCGTTGTTTTTGTGTCCTTTCATCTATACGCATATGTATCTTTTCTCGATTTCCACAAATATTTCCATATGAACAATGTGTACAAGGATCATACTTCTGCATTTCTAAAGGATTGGCATCGATTTTCCCAGCATATACATCAATTCCCATTTGCACCAGCACATGCTCAACATATTGATGCAATTGTTTCATTTGCTTCGGCGTTACAAATGTCCCAGAGCGCTCATCAATCTGGTGATTTGCATCAAGCTTTCCCGGGATATAAATTCCTTCTCCTTTTTGTTCCATTAATGTAATTAAATGGGAATCACGCAGTAAAACACCATTCATTCGATATGTATCGTGCAAATGTTTCTCAGGCGAGATACTGTCACCACGTTTCAAATCACTCTTTACTTTTCCAGATGGCAAATACAAAACGCCCGCAGGAGTAGCATGTGACAAAGACGCATCTGGCGCAGTAATCGCAAACAAATACAATAGCATCTGCATATCCAACCCATAAAGAATATTGCCAACGGAAAATGTCTTTGTACCGCTTTTATAATCCACAACACGCACCCACATTGTATCTCCATCCTGACATAGATCTACACGATCTACCTTTCCCGAAAACTGTATTTTTTTTCCAGATGGAGTCTGTAAACAAATTGGCGGAAATTCCAAATTATCCGTAGATATCTTTAGTTCCAACCGATAAGGTATAAACGCTGATTGACGAAATTCTTCCTGCATATGCAACAGCATTGGCAGCATTCCCGAAATGGTATAACGATACAGTGCAAGTTCTCTTCCACTTTTGGAAAAGCTACCGCCCATGTACCTACACCAGTATTCATCTCCATACTTCGCCACAACTTCTTGCAATTGTGTCAATGAAAGAGCACAAAATGTTTCCTTTCCATATTCTTTAAGCAATTTTTCCAGACAATAATGTATCATGCTGCCGCTACCGACACCACTGATTCCTATACGACTTCGAGTATATAATCGCAAAATATCACTACAAAAATATGAAAAAGGACACAATTGATATCGTTCCAGTGAAGATGCAGATAAGTGCAGTGTATTTCCCATATATGACGCTATCGTGTCCAAGTCAGCAATCTGATACAGTGGCATATTTTCTCCCGGTTCGTTTTCATTCAAAAGCATCTGCAATTTTTGGAGCCGATTGTGATAAAACGGATCTTCAGATAAGATTTTAAAAATACTTTTTAATTGTACACTCTGCTCAGCATAATTCTGAACATATTGATAATATGCAGTCCGCATATTACAGGCATAATATGCAGGGCCCAATTTTTCTCGGGTTAAAACAAACGATTCTGTGTTTAAGAACATTTGTTCGATTTGTTCCACCACTGCTGCTGGATAACATTTCTGATGCGCAACATTCACCTTTGGATATGTAATGTATAAAGCATGCGATGCAGATGTCATTAATTTATATGCTGCCAATCTTGCATCTGCAAGCTGCCCCTCTTTGCGCTTTTGCAATATCAAATGCTGTTTTTCCAATTCTAGACAGTCGCGTTGTGAAAAAAGCGCACTTCCTTTAGGCTGTGTCGGAAATGTACCTTCACATATACCTAGAAGAAATACAATCTTCGGTGCATTTAATCGAGCAGTATTACCTTGCGACAACAGTATGGCATCCAATGTCCGAGGTGGAATCGCTTGCTGAATGGTTCTTGTCAGTGCAAAAAGAACTGCACGAAATGCGGTTTTTTCCATTGCAACATTCTGATAAATTTCGGAAAGATGCTCCAAAATTTCTATAAAACTATTCCACACATATACCCATTCCTGCTGTACTTGCATTCTTTTTTGCACATCCAATTCCTGCAACAGCTGAACGTTCATTCTATTTTCTACATCCTGCTGTACAAGATATTCATATAACATCTGACAATATGCTGCCCCTGTTTGCCCATCCTTCCAATTCTGACGGAATGCCTGCACCGGTTCCCATATTTTCTTTCGTATCTTTTCAGCTTCTTCACAATCACCCCCAACAAACGGTTCGTTCCAAGTTTTTCCTTCAATTTGCCAAGTGTAACAATAATTTTCCAACACCGCCATTTCACTTGGCGTACAGCTTGTGAATTGTGTTTTACCCAGACGAAGTATCCACTCTGTATCCGGTTGTCTTGCACAAATCAGTTCCATTAATGTGTGTATATAAATCAAAAGCGGCATATACAGCATCGATTTCTTTTCATTCAAATGATAAGGCAATCCATAACGATCCATCACATTTTCCAAAATGCTCTGATAATCCGGCATCTGATTCGTCAGCACGGCAATATCCCGGCAATGTAGTTCCGGATTTTCTGCCAATAGACGGTATATAGTCGCACAAACATAATCCACCTCTTCATTGGGCGTCTCTGCCTCAAACAGGTATATGTGTTCTGCATTTCCTTCATATGCGATACTGTTACGGAACACATGTGCACTTATCCATTGTAAATCTGGATATCGAAAACGTTTCGTTTCTGTACACTGCACTGTTGCAATAGGAATATGCAGCGTTTTTGCCATTCGACAAATTCTATGATACGTCTCCTGCACCGATGCAAACAAAGAAAACGGTGCTTGGTCTATACTGTCTGTACGTAATGCAATCACAACTTCCTTACATGAAGAAAACAGGACTGCAAGCATTTCATATTCATCTTCTGTAAAGCTTTCAAACTCATCAATAAAAAGATAATCACCCAAAAATGCATCTTGTCCATTTGCAATTACCGCTGCCTCTGTCAAATCAGATTCTGTATCTTTTTTTTCATGCTCCAACAAAAGACGATCGTAAGACTGGATAATTAGTGCCAAATCCAACATCTTTACACGCAATCTTCCATCTACTGCCCCACTTGTTTCATACAATATTTCCGCAGTAACCCCATTTCTTCGCATCTGAGAAATCACTGTTGACAATTCCTCTACAAAAGAAATTTGCTGACATTGTTTTTCATAAAACCGTAACATATGTTTTTCTGTTGTCAGTTCTCGCAGTGCCTGATACAAAAGTGCTGTTTTTGTCAACTCATCTGCATATGTTCTTCCATCTTCTACTGTGCCGTAACGCTGGAACAGTGCTCGTGCCATTGATTTAAAGCTATGCGTCTCCAGCTGATTAAACAAAACTGCCCCCAATTTTCCGTACAATTTCTGGTCAAATTCATAAGAAAACTGTTCCGGAATTAAGGTTATCACATGTTCTCCCTGTAATACGCTTTTCTCTATCTGTTCCATGATATAGGTGGATTTCCCCGTTCCGGCACCTCCTATGACAATTTTTATCATAAATATCCCTCACCCGATACGAAAAATGCCGCAGTATCCGTTTAACACTGCGGCAACAACCATAAGCAAAATCATATATTCGGTTCAACAATGATCTCTCTATGTGGAACCGGTGTTGAGAATACAATCTGGGTAGATGTATTCCCAAATCGCTGAATCTTTCCAATAAATGTATCCAATTCCTGTGTCGACGGAAATGCAACTTTAATCAACATAGAATATACACCCGTAATGCAATTACATTCCAACACATTTGGACAACTGCTGATAAACGGATAGAATTCTGATTTTTGATCTGCAGACAACTCCAAATTGATAAACGCAGTGATGTGGTATCCAAGCTTCTGCCGATCGATTATCGTATTATATCCTAAGATAATCCCTTGCTTTTCCAGTTTATCAATTCTTGAGGAGACTGCAGGTGCCGACAAAAACACCTTTGATGCCAACAACTTCAATGGTGCACGGGCATTCTCTTGTAACAACGTAATCAGCATGGCATCAATTTTATCCATGTATACTCGCATCCTTTCCTCTATACATTTTGAGAATATCACAAATGAAATCATAACCTTATCCGTCTG
>CASEVP010000083.1 GCA_949291345.1 uncultured Ruminococcus sp. | reverse complement strand
TTTCGCACAAAAAATGGTAGAACATGCATCTGAAAATGATTTTTCCGATGTTCTTTCGATACTTGTCAATCAGGTGATTGTGTACAAAGATAGCATTGTTATTTTGGTTAATTTGACCAATAACGCAAAAACTCCCCCGTTGGAGCAGGTTACCGCTACCATTCGAGAGAGTTCGCATAATGTTGATGATGGTGGAGGCGAGGGGAATTGAACCCCTGTCCGAAAACAAATTCACACAACTTTCTACGAGCATAGTTTATCTACCTTTATTCCTGTAAACTATCGCCGATAAACAGGCCATAATACACAGTAGGTCAATTACATTTCTACGGTGTGACCGTGCCGCTGAAACGTTCACCACTACAATCATGCCGCAACGTGAGCCGTGGTTCTCTCACGATCGACAGTAGCTGACTTAAGCAGCTACCTGCAGGCTCTTATTAAAGCTTACAGTAAAGTTCTTTTTAGCGTTTAATTTTAAACGTGCTGCTGTTTTAAGAGATGCAGCAATCTCTGCTCGCTTATCATGCTTCATCATCCCCGTCGAAACCGTTACGCCCCCATTTGATAACATTTTAATACATGAAAAACCATTATGCTCCTTTTCGAAACAATCTACCTATTTATCCATGCATTTCTTTCACTGCACGTCGAATCTGGCGCTGTGCATCCCGGTTCGCAGCAGTTTGTCGCTTATCGTATAATTTTTTTCCTTTGCAAAGTCCAATTTCCACTTTGACTCTGGAGTCTTTAAAATATAATGAAAGCGGAACAAGCGTCAAGCCATCCTGCTTCACTTTTCCAAATAATCTATCTATTTCCCGACGATGCATCAACAATTTGCGTATTCGCATAGGATCAGTTCGATATAAACCATCTTTCTCATATGGAGAAATGTGCATTCCCTTTACAAAAAGCTCACCGTTTGTAATATCACACCAAGCATCCTTTAGATTCACATGACCCTGCCGAATAGATTTGACTTCATTTCCTTGCAATTCAATACCTGCTTCATAACGTTCCAAAATGAAGTATTCATGCCTTGCCTGTCGATTGTCACAAATTTGTTTTGTTCCCTTTGTCCGCATGAATTCTCCCCCTTTGCAACATTTTCTCTACTTTCATATGATTATATCACAAATTTGATAACTTTGTCAAGAATTTTCTTTGTCTTTTTTCAGGGTTTCTTGTTCTTTATCAATTAATAAGTCATGTACAGATCTTTCCATTATTCAATCAGTGAATATCAACACTTTCTTTTCATTGGGCAGAAAAAAACAAGCAGTGAGGTTTTATCAACTGCTTGTTCATTGACATAATTCCAATTTTTGTCCAACAAGTTAATACACATTCCTAGAGTTATTCCTGTAGTAGCTGAATTGCTGCTGACAATTGCGGGTCATTTAATACATCTGGATTCTCATAATCGATCGCTTCTTCTCCAGCTTGTACTTGCTTGTCGGGATTTATACCAATTTTATGGTAACAGTTACCTCTTGTTGTTTGATACGTTGCAACTGTTAATGTCAGAGCACCGCCACTTGGCATGCTACTAGTCACCTGCATGATTCCTTTTCCAAAAGTAGTAACACCAACCAATTTCGCCTTATTAAAATCTTGAAGTGACGCTGCAAATAGTTCTGCTGCACTTGCAGTATTCTCATTGACCAATACCACCATTGGCAAGTCCGACTCCTCTGCATCAGATTTAACCAGGGTTTGTGTCGTTCCATCTCGATATGTTGCAACTGCTATATCACCTTCCGGGAGCAATGGATCTAAAATCTTTTCCAGACTATCAACCAATCCGCCCCCATTATCCCGTACATCAAATACAAATCCTTTTATGCCATTATCCAACATTTGCTGATATACTTTCATAAACTGTTCCGGTGTATTCTCTTTAAACGCACTAATACGAATATACCCAATTTGATCTTCTAATATTGTTCCTTGTGCAGTTGTGACATCCATACTCTTTCGTTTCACATCGAGTTCTACCAAATCTCCCTGACGGAGTATTTGCAATTTGACTGTTGTATTTTCTTTTCCTTTTACCGCATCAATTGCCGCCTCATATCCCATTTCTGCTACATCGGCGCCATCAACTTGTTGAATAATATCCTCTTCCATGACACCTGCTTCCTCTGCCGGTGATCCTTCATTAACTGCATTTACAAGTATATATCCGTCATCTGTCATTGTTACCGTAACACCAATACCAACCATTTGACCTGATTCTTCTGTCAAAAATGATTCATACTCCTCATCTGTCATATACTGAGAATATGGATCATTCAACCCCGCCACATATCCTTTCATTGCCCCTTGCAGTACAGCATGCTTATCCACATCAACATAATAATTTTCTTCTACAACTGATGCCAGTTCGTCCAATTCTCCGTATGTTTTTGAAATACGTATGTTACGATATACAGTTACTCCACAAAAAACTACCAATACAAATACAACGCATAACAACAATACCAATGTCCTTTTTTGAATTTGTACAACTTGCTTTTTCAATTCCTGTTTCATTGCCATACAACCTTTCCATATAAAAAGTGCAGGGCATGGAACATCATCCACCCCTGCCTTGACTTATTTACCCCTTCATGCTCGACAATTCCATTCAAGCCTATAGGTGAATCTACATTTTATATAAAAATGCAGAAATATGTCTCTTGTATATACACAAGCATTTTGTGTACTAGGATTCTATTTATGCAAACATTATCACATCAAAAAAGCACAGCAAACAATATTTACCAAACATATCCTTTTTTATAAGTACTGCATCGGATCTACCTTTGTACCATTCACACGGATCTCAAAATGCAAGTGAAATCCAGTAGAGAAACCAGTACAGCCAACATAGCCCAATGTTTGTCCTTGACTAACAGTCTGTCCTGCGGAAACGGATACTGATGCCAAATGTCCATATAGTGTAGAATATGTACCATCATGCTGAATAACAACATAATTTCCGTATCCACCACCGCAACCACAACTAGAATTCTTTGGGTAGTTATGTGAACAACCTGTTACAACGCGAACCACAGTACCTCCCTTTGACGCTACAACAGCCGCACCGGCATTTCCGCCAGCAATATCAATCGCACCATGCGTTGTACCCCAACGATTTCCATAGCCACTGGAAATTGTATAATATCCGGGACAAGGCCATGCAAAACCCGCTCCACTGGACGGCGTATTGACCACTTCATTACTAGAATTACCAGAATTATCACTTGAACCACTATCACCGGAAGCATTATCGCTCGAACTATTATTGTCAATACTGCTATTATTTGACTGACTATTAGAATTTTGGGCAGCTTGTTGTTGTTGCAACAGTTCCTGCTGTTTTAACTGTTCCTGTTGTTTTGCAATCGCATCCTTAATTTCTTGCTCTTCTTTATCCAATTCCTGGTTTTGCTTATTTAAAGTATCAACATCCGTATTTAGCTGCTTTTTCTGACGTTCAATCTGCTCTTTTGCCTCATCTGTCTCCGCATAGGTTGACTGCAGATCTTCTAACTGTATTTTAAATTCATCGCGCTTTTTCTGTTGATCTGACTGTTGCTTTTCCAAACTAGTTTTTTCATCTTCTAATTCACTTTTCTTTTGATTGCAGTCTTCCAGTTTGTCTTTTAAATCATTTACTAATTCATTATCATGATTAGCAATCCGAGACATCAATTCGTATTTGGAAAGTAAATCATAGAAATCGGTGGAACCAACCAGCGCTGATGCCAAACTATCATTGCCCTGTACATACATAGCACGTAAACGAAGTTTAAATTCTTCCAATCCCACTTCAATATCTGCTTCCATGACAGTAATTTCGTCCTGCATATCGCTTATTTGTTGGGTTGTATCTTCAATGGATTCATTCAGACGTTCCAGTTCCTCACTGACAATATCCAAATTCTTCTGCTGCAATGTAATTTTTTCCTGAAGCACCTTTTGGTATGCTTCCTTTTTCTCCAAATCCATTTGCAATGAATCCAGTTCCTTTTGTTTTTGTTCAATTTTTTTTTCGTTACTTTTCCGTTCGTCTTGTAATTCCGCTAATGTCTTTGCTGATACCGGTACATCATGCAGTGGTGCCCAATTTGATGTCACACCAACCGCAGCGATCGTCATACACAAAGCTGCACTAATCAGTCGTCTTGCCGTATGTTTCCTATTGCTCATTATTTAGCCTCCTCAGACATTCAAATGCTTTCGCATTGAAACCATACTGCCAAATGCCCCGAAAAATGTTCCTGACAGCAAATATGCCGCTGCGACTCTCCATGCGATATCCTGAAATGGAATAATGCTTCCCATTCCAATGACAGATAAAATATCCACCTGTCCCGTCATTAGATTCACCAAAGAATCGTATCCAAACCAAGTGACCACCAGTGCCACTGCTCCCGCAATAAATCCCGTTATCATTCCTTCTACAAAAAATGGAATACGAATGAACGCATTGGTTGCGCCAACATATTTCATAATTTGAATTTCTTCGCGTCGCGCAAATACACTTGCCTTTGTAGCGTTAGAAACGATCACAATCGAAATTACCACCAATGCAGCAATAATGACACCAAAAATTACAGTTACAATTTTGCGCAATTCCGTCAGAATATTAACAAAATCCATTGGTGCACGCACAGAATAAATGTGATCCAGTGTTTCAATTTCCGCAATCGTAGCAGATATAGTGGAAATATCGTCAATTCGAATTCGATATCCATCAATCAGCGGATTGTCATCCCCCAACGAATCAAACAATACCTTATAATCCGACATACTCTTCTTTAGGTCTTCGAAAGCCTGTTCTTTGGAATAAAATGTAATCTTGGAAATGTTATCAATTTTTTCTAACTCTGTCTGAAAATCAGCCAGTTCCTCATCCGTTGTGTCCTCTTCCATATAAATGATTACTTCATTTTTATCTTCCACACCACCTATCATGGATGTCAGATTCATGTAAAACAATACGGACATTCCCACCAGCAATAGTGAAACCAACAATACACAGAAAGATGCAAATGCCATCATCCGATTTTTCCATATATTTTCAATGCCCTGTCCAACTAAGTACTTAAAACCACTAAGCTTCATGGATGAGATTCCCTCCAATCACTTCGTCAAAGGCAATCCGACCCTGCTCGATATTAATGATTCGACCGCCAAATTGCCGCACCAAACCATGTTCATGAGTTACCATTAGAATTGTGGTTCCGATATCATTTATTCCCTGCAGCAATTCCACAATCTCATAAGACAATTCCGGATCAATATTTCCCGTAGGCTCGTCCGCTATGATTAATTGCGGATCATTTACCAATGCCCTGGCAATTGCGACACGCTGCTTTTCACCACCAGACAATTCATCCGGATACGCATATGCTTTATCCTGCAGTCCAACCAAACCAATCACATAAGGGACTCTTTTTCGAATATATCTTGTCGGAGAATCGATGACTCGCAGCACAAATGCCACATTTTCATATACCGTCATTGAGGGGATCAAGCGAAAGTCCTGGAATACAAAACCAATTGTCCGACGAAATGCCGGAATCCTTCTCCGACGGAGTTTGTTCAGATTATACCCGTTAACTGTCACTGTACCGCTGGTAGGATTGATTTCCTTCAGGATCAATTTGATCATGGTACTTTTTCCAGCACCAGAGGCACCCACGACAAAAGCAAAATCTCCGTCATTGATTTTAAGGTTCACATTGTGCAGTGCATCTACGCCGCTGGAATATGTCACAGAGACATCCTTCAGTTCAACCATAGTTCACACACATCCTTTCAATTGTCAATATGAATCGCATTCCACCTATACACTTTTTTACACGCAACTTACCGCCGATGCTTGGCCAAACGCTGCACCGGCGGCATTTGCATGTATGACCGCCGTAATCACAGCGTTCTTCCTTGTTAAAACTTTGCAGGATTTGCTGACAAATATTTCTTTACCATCAACGCTATTTTAAAAATAATCGCATGGTCAAATTCACGCAAATCCAACCCTGTTAACTTCTTAATCTTTTCCAATCGATATACCAGTGTATTTCGGTGTACAAATAACTTTCTTGATGTTTCAGATACATTCAAATTGTTCTCAAAGAACTTTTGAATGGTAAATAATGTTTCATGATCCAAAGACTCTATGCTGCCACGCTTAAATACCTCATGCAAAAAAGTTTCACAAAGCGTCGTTGGCAAATGATAAATCAATCTTGCAATACCAAGGTTTTCATAGCTAACAATTGCCTTATCGGTATCAAACACTTTTCCAACTTCCAGTGCCATTTGGGCTTCCTTAAAGGAACGTGACAATTCTTTCACACCGGTCACAATCGTACCGATACCTACATTAACTCTCGTATAGAATTCGCTGCTCAGTGTATCTGCAATCGAACGTGCCAGCTTTTCCAAATCCTTCGTATCCACAGCACCTTTGATTTCTTTCACCAAGACAATATCACTTTCAGAAATAGTGAACACAAAATCCTTGTTCTTATCCGGGAACAAATTTTGAATTACGTCATATGCCGATACATCATTGGCAGAAACAATCCGAATTAACAGCACCACGCGGCTTACTTCAGCATTAAAGTGCAGTTCGCGGGCTTTAATCACAATATCCCCGGGCAGCACATTATCTAAAACAACATTTTTTATAAAGTTATTTCGATCATATTTTTCATCATAATACTGCTTAATATTGAACAGAGAAATCGCCAAAATATTAGCATATTTGGCAGCTGTATCGTCCATTCCCTCTACAAATACAGCATATTCCGGTTTCGTACGGGAGCCAAACGGCTTATATGTGTATCCGTCACGAATAAAGATATCACTCACATCACTCAAGTCCAGTGATACAAACTCGTTTGTAGTTCCGACTTTTGTCAGATCACTGCAGGCAATGATGGTTGCTGTATCATCTACCACACCAATGGTTGCATCAATTGTATCACGCATCTGATGGATGAGTCCTTGAAATAATCTGTTTGACATATTGATCTTCCCTTTCCTTTGAAATCGTGTGACTTCACATGACCTGCCTGCTCAATATATTACAAATTGTAACATATTATCCCGCCGCATATGTGAATACATTGTTAATTTTTGTGCGATATTCCGAGTATTGCGTAGATTACGCATCAGTTTCAGGAAATATCATCATATTTTTCACGCAAAATTTGTAACCTTTTTGTAAATCCTTCAATTATGGATAAATTACATCTTGTTTGGACAATCTACTTTCAATATCTGCAAAACGTTAGAAATCGTCTGACGCACTGCTTCACAAAGAAGAAGTCTTCCTTCTTTGATTTCTGGTGTCTGCGCATATTTAATGCTACAAGCATCGTAAAATTTATGAAATAAAGTTGCAAGTTCCGTTGCATACTTGGTAATCTTAGAAGGATCATACGACTTTGCTGCGGCATCCAATTCCGACGGCAGAGCTGCAAGATGACGGATTAATTCTAATTCCTGTGGCTGAGTTAGAAATGTGAGATTTTGATGGCAACATTTTTCCAGTTCTACTCCTTCTTCCTCCATGGCACGAATCACGCTGCAAATCCGGGCATGAGCATACTGCACATAATACACCGGATTCTGCGATGATTTTTCTACAGCCAGATCCAGATCAAATTCAAAATGAGAATTCGCCTCACGGGTATTAAAGAAAAATCTTGCGGCGTCCAACGGGATCTCATCAAGTAATGTAACAAGGGTAATTGCCTTACCACTTCTTTTTGACAACTTTACCACTTCACCGTCGCGCATTAACATGACCATCTGCATCAAAACAACATCCAGGCGATCTGCATCTGCTCCCAATGCAGTTAATGCCGCCTTCAATCTTGGCACATAACCATGATGATCCGCGCCAAGAACATCAATGGCCTTATCAAATTTCCGTACCATCAATTTATCATAGTGATATGCAATATCCGGTACAACATATGTCGGAATTCCATTAGCACGTACCAGAACAAAATCCTTATCAGCTCCAAATTCTGTTGCTTTGAACCATACTGCACCTTCCTGTTCATAGGTGTAGCCACGCTTTGTCAGTTCATCCACAACCCATTTGACCTGTCCATTTTTGTGCAGCGTGCTTTCACGAAACCAATTGTCATAAACAATACGGTATTTTTTGAGATCGCGTTCCAATCCGGCAATATTTTTTGGCAGTGCATATGCCACCAATGCATCTCGTCTTGTCTTTGCATCAGTCCCAACATATTGATCCCCGTATTCCGCAATAAAATTCTCTGCATGTTCTACAATATCAGCACCATGGTAAGCATCTTCCGGCATTTCCACTGTAGGGTCAAACTTCTGCAAATACCGTACTTCTAAAGAAGTGGCAAACTTTTCAATCTGATTACCAGCATCGTTAACATAAAATTCCCTCTGCACACTCCAGCCTGTCCAAGACAGAATTTCAGCCAAACTATCCCCCAGTGCACCGCCTCTGGCATTGCCAACATGCATTGGACCAGTGGGATTTGCCGATACAAATTCCACCAGAACCCGCTTGCCTCCCCCTGTTTGAGTCTTCCCGTATGCATTTTTTTCAGTCAGAACGGTTTCTACAACATCTGCAAACCATTTTTGCTGTAAAAAGAAGTTCATAAAGCCCGGTCCAGCAATTTCAGCTCGTTCAAATACT
>CASEVP010000082.1 GCA_949291345.1 uncultured Ruminococcus sp. | reverse complement strand
AATAATCAACAGCAATGCCACTACAAAGCCATAAATTGCAGTTGCCTCTGCTAACGCACATCCAAGTAACAACGTCTTATTTATTGCACCGGCTGCCTCCGGCTGTCTTGCAATTGCCTCTGCTGCCTTTGAGGTTGCCATCCCGATACCAATACCAGCACCAAGACCTGTCAATACTGCAATACCTGCTCCTATCAGTTCCATTTCAATATCCTCCTCTTTCCATTTCCTTGTTTCGTCACGCTGCAAGCGGACTTGTTTTATTCGTCTCTTCCGTTTCCATGCCCTCAGCCATAAACAGCGATGTTAGGAATGTGAAAATGTACGCCTGCAGCAACCCATCAAAAACATCAAAATACATGCTAAACACCATCGGCAGAATCAATCCGCACACATGTTCTATCAGCATCATTACTACAAACGCACCCAATACATTACCAAACAGTCGCATACACAGCGACAGCGGACGAATGACAATCTCCATAAGGTTCAACGGTGCGATAAACGCCGCTGGTTTGGCAAAAGATTTTAAGAATCCGCTGATTCCGCCCTGCGCCCGAAATGTTGATATTTCTACCAAGCATATGCTCATGATTGCCAGTGTTGCCGTAATATTGATGTCCTTTGTGGGAGGCTTTAATCCAAACCCGAACATGCCGATGATATTAGCAATTCCCAAGTATATCAGCACCGTACTTAAATACGGCACATACCGTTTGCCGTTTTTGCCCATATTACCGACAAAAAAATTTGTCAGCCAAGTCACCGCAAACTCGACCAATGCCTGCCGTTTATTGGGAATTATCTTCATCTTCCGCGTCAACACCAGCACCAGCGCCATGATAATTATCATGATCAACCATGTCATGACCACCGACTCACTGAGACGGATAGGTCCCAGGAAGGGCACATCAAACGGACTTTCCCAAAGAATTCGGGTTGCCAGCTTTTCCTGCAGTTCTTCACCCATTGCATCCACCACCTTTTCTTTTGTTTGTCACCATTTTGCCAGTGCTGTACCTGAACGTCCTCGCTTCGATACATTTCCCAGCAATTTGTAATAGTGCCATTCAACAGCTGATTGAGTATACCGATAAGATACGTCGTACATCTTTCGATTTCATCATGCTTTAAAATGCTAATCCAACATATGTCTGCTATTGTATAAAATACGATAAAATCTGACGCACAATCTACAAATCAAATCTTAAAAGCAGTTCTTCAACTGTTGTTTCTTTTATTATAAGCCTGATTTTTTGAAAAGTCAACCAAAAATCATGACGATTTCTCATTCATTATGCTGTGTTTTTTTTAATTTTCCCCTAGAATTAAAAAAAACAAATTTACATCTCTTTATTCTGTAGGTAAAATCTATTTTTTCTTTGGATTCATAAACAAATTTTTTGTTTTAAATATTCCGTATGTATTATGTAGTAAACTTTGCTTTTCTTTTTTTATAAAAAAAGTGTTGCCTATCCACTTAGGAAGGCAACACTTTTTGTACATATTCACTTATATAAAGAACACATACCCAATTTCATCTTTCAAGCGTCATTATACCGGAATGGATGAAATGATGCCAACTAGGAATTGCAACAATACAGAGCAATCATCCGTACTCAAAGTTCCATCCACATTTACATCACCATTCAGGTTCTGCTGTTCATTCGCAATCACCTGACCTGCAACAATCTTATTCAGCATAACCGCATCAGTAACATCCACACGACCATCTAAATTCAAATCACCATAAAAAGCAGTCAACCCGCCATCTACAGTTGTTGTAGTGGTTTCAGTTGTAGTTGTCGTTGTCGTGGTAGTTGTTGTGATTACGGGTGCTTCTGTCGTAGTAGTTACTTCACCGTCTTCATTCGGCAAGCCACTTACCGTAAAGGTTACTTTCATCTCACCAGTCAATGACACTTCAGAGCCATCAATGTCACTGATCTTCGGACTCATCCAAGTATTCAAAATATTACGGCGGAGAGACGTTCCATCCTTACCATATGCCATAGAGCCATCCGTAGGACCCGTATACGGCAAGGTCACACCATCCAGTGTAATTTCTTCTACATTGAAGGTAACACCACAGTCTGCAACACGGTCATCTCCATCATAATCTTCCGGCAAAAATTGATAACAGTTGATGTCGGAATCCAAAATCAGGCATTCGATTGAGCCGGTGCCATCACCCTCTGTAATCTCAAATGTCGCAGTATATGTACCGTTCCCAGTAATAGCAACCGGTGTTACACCGGCATCATCTGCTGACCAGAACTGATATGCACCCGCCTGACCTGCAAGCCAAACATTGCCATATACCTCGCCAGATGGCATTGTTGTTTCTGACTCGGTTGTCGTTGTAGTCGCAGTGGTTGTGGTGGTGATTGTTTCTGTTGTAGTAGTTACTGCCGGTTCTGTTGTACTTGTATCACCTTGTCCGCCATCCACATAAAAGTAATCGTCAAAGATCAACGTAACATTCTCATAAGACCATTCTACTGTACCACCGGAAGGATCTGTCCAATCATACCAGTGCCCGATCTTTAGGTAATCCATATCCATGGTACCCTCATACTGATTGCCGTTTTCGTCCTCTGCTGTAGTAATTTCCGGAATGTTGACTGTAGTAACAGATTCTCCTACTACAAAAGAATATGGCTGAGAAACCCAGTGATACTGACCATTTGCATCTTCAATATTATACTGCACTGCACCGCCGGTACCATAAGATGGTGTATTACCGGAAATCGTATACTCAATCACAACAGAAGTAATAGAAACACCCAGATCTTTATAGGGTTTCAGGTCGATCAGCAGATCGCCGCTCTCGGAACTTGTGTCTACGATCTCAGATGCCGCAAAAGACAGACGATCTGTTTTTTCCATACTTGGACCCGAGGAACCACCATTTGCTATGCTGACATAGATTTCCTGAATGGAAGGATCAAACCAGCTTAATGCTTCACGATCAAATAATGTGATGGTACCAGAGTTAGAGTCATCCCAAACGATGGGACAAATTCCTTCCATGTTATATGCGGTAGAAGCCACTGCCTTCAAAAATTTTTCAATGGATTCCTGATCCTTATTATAATTGGTACTGTTAATGCCATACTTGTCTGCGTTGCAAACACCATATTCACCGATGACAACACCCACACCGTTATCGGTAAACTTTTCTTTTAAATTCTTAAAGTCATTCTCCAGAACCGTATAATCAGAAGAGGTTCCCCATGTTTCACGGTGCCCCCAAGATGAGGACATATCCGCAACACAAAAAGTAGGTGGTTCATAGTAGTGCACGGACACTGCCAGCATATCGGAAGGATCTTCCGGCATAGAAAAGCTGTCGCTTAATGCTTTCGCTGTATTGTTATTGTCAGCAGTGCAGATGAGCAAGCGATCAATATTATTACCGCCAGATGCACGAACCGTATCCACAAAAACCTGATTGTATTTCATTGCATCACTGGTGGAGAAGTTAACTTCATTCATTCCTTCAAACACCAAGTGTTCGTCATAGTCTTTAAAGTACTCAGCAATCGTCGTCCATAACTTTTGAAAAGTCCCAATCTTTGACGTATTTTTCTGCCACTCTTCATCATGATGGGTGTTGATGATCGCATACATATCGTTGTCGATACAGTAATCTACCACTTCTTTGACTCTTGCCAGAAACTTATCTGCCACTGTACCGTCAAATGCATCTATATTTGCCGTACCGGATGTACCAGTCATATCCCACCAGGTAACAGGAATACGCACGGTGTTAAAACCTGCTTTTTTGATTTCTTTGATCATTGCTTCTGTGGTAACAGGGTTCCCCCACGCTGTTTCGATATCCGAAGGAGACGGATTCGAAGTCCATGTGTTGGTGCTATCCAAGGCATTGCCAAGATTCCACCCCAATCCCATCTGTTCAACCAAGCCCACCGCAGTCGTAGATGCCGCAGTTGCTGCAGGCAATCCCGCCGCCAGTGCAGAACACATTGCGGCACCAACCATTGCTGCAGTCACTGTGCTCAGTAACTTCTTCATAAATCTCATGGGTATCTAACTCCTCACTTCAAAAAATGTAGCTTTATTGTACCACTTTTTGTACAAGCTGTCAATAGATATCCCCTAATCATCTTGTTTTTTATCTATGAAAACGGCAATTTGTACAAGTATCATAGATAAAATTTGTATATTCTGTTTACTCTATAAGAAAAATTCAACACAAATGCCAACACAGCGCATTTATCCTTTTTAAATCATGGATTTCAAACACTGCAACGAAAATAATAAAAAATCATTTTTAAAATTTCGTTGAATTCATTGCCCATAAAAAAACAGGCGTTTTCCAGTAGAAAAGCCTGTTTTTATTCCAAGTCAAAAAATATTACACATCAATCGTGTGCATTGCCCAAAAATGCCGCACCAATGATGCCCGCATCATTACCGAGTTTGGCAATGACAATTTCAGTATTCTTTGCAGAATTTCTGGTGTAGATTTCCTTCTTGACAATTTCCTTCATTGGTACCAGCAAAGGATCTCCCTCGTTACACACACCACCGCCAATACACAGTACATCCGGCTGAAAAATATTAATGGTATTGGTGATACCGGCTGCCAAGTACTTGATATAGTCCTCTACCACCTGCTTTGCTGTTGCATCTCCGGCACGCATATAATTGAATGCTGTTCGTGCGGAAATCTTCTCTTCCTCTTTCATAGCACTTTCCGGATGTGCCTCAAGTGCTTCTTTGGTCATACGTACCAGCCCCGTAGCAGAAGAATACACTTCAAAACAGCCCTTTCTGCCACAAGTACACTGCGGTCCATCAACCGAAATCACAGTATGCCCAATCTCTGCACCGCCAAAATTGGATCCGCTATAAATCTTTCCGTTAATTATAATGCCGCCGCCTACACCGGTTCCCAATGTAATGCATACGGCATTGGTTGCACCCTTTGCCGCACCGGCAACATATTCGCCATATGCGGCAGCATTGGCATCGTTTTCAATAAATGTGGGTTTCCCCAGTGCAGATTCCAGATAGCTCACCATCGGTGTATTGAAAAATCCCAAATTATTGGAATATTCGATCACGCCTGTGGCACTGTTGGCAACACCCGGCGTTCCCACGCCTACCCATTCAATTTGATCCATCGTCAGACCCGCTTTTTCGGTAGCTTCTTTTGCAACTGCTGCCATATCTGCTGCAATTTCCTTTTCTGGACGAGGCAGATTTGTCTTAACACTCGCCTTGGAAAGGATCTCATATGCATCATTGACAACCCCTGCTACAATATTTGTACCGCCCAGATCGATTCCGATATAATACTTCACCTTATTTCCTCCTGTTCATTTTCAGTTTACAAGTTCCGGCGGAACATAACCAAAATCTCCGCCAACACTTGTAGCAATATATTGACAACAGCCTGTTACGCTGCATCGTCCCAAATTTGCCGGAAGCAGAATACTGCTTCCCTTTTTCAGGGGATAATTTCCCACTTTAGTCAACAATTCTCCTTCGCCTTCCAGCACCAAAAGATGCTGAAATGATTTTGCACTAACGCAAAAGGCAACGGTTTTTTCCACCTGCACCAACACCGATGTAAAATAAGCACAATCTCCCAGCAGCCGCTCTGATCCGCCATGCAGCCTGACTGGCAATTGTTGTTCCGCCATAGGCGTCGGAAACAGATTTGTCACATCAAGCGCCTTTTCTACATGCAGTTCTCGAAGCTTTCCGTCTGCACCTCTTCGTCCATAGTCATATACACGATATGTGGTATTGGAATTTTGCTGTATCTCTGCCAGAAGGATCCCTGCTCCGATCGCATGAAGCGTACCGGCAGGAATAAAGTACAATTCTCCTGGTTTTACTTCCACCCGGTTAAGAATCTCTGTTAAGGTTTGATCTGCTATTCGCTGTGCAAATTCCTCTTTGGAAACATCACGCTGCAATCCATAGTATAATGCCGCACCCGGCAGTGCATCGACAATATACCACATCTCAGTTTTTCCCAGTTCTCCTTCCACACGCATAGCATATTCGTCATCTGGATGTACTTGAATCGAAAGATCCTGCTTTGCGTCGATCAGTTTAATCATCACCGGTACTGTACTACAGCCTTCACAATTTGTTCCCAAAAAACCAGTACCATATTTTTCAAGAATGGCTTTTAAGTCCAGTCCCGCATCATTTCCGGACATCACGATGCTGCTGCCATCCTTATGGCAAGCCAGTTCCCAACTCTCTGCAATTTTGTCCGCCTTACTTTCCTTTCCAAATTCTTCCCGAAGACGGTTTCCGCCCCACAGATAATCCTTACAGATTCCTTGCAATACAATTGGTTCTATCATATTCCTTTTCTTTTCCTTTCCATCCATTCTCTCGTTATTTTCTAATGCATAATCCACTTCAAGACGAAAATGGCTGCAGCTGAAATTCTTCCAAAAATGCGGCATAGCTGTCGCAATAGACATTCATATCAATATAGGTCTGGTCTCCGTCATATCCCTGCAGCTGTCCGGAATCAGTATATTGCCAGAACGTCCAGTCATGATACGGCTCATAATAGTAGTTGCTGATCCAGACAGGATATGTATCCGCAAAATAACGGATATATGTACGGTATGTATTGGGTGCCGCATACAATATCGGCTTAACACCATAATGCTCCTCCAACAAATCCAGCATAATCTGTAGATTTTCCCGTACCTGCTGCACATCCGGCTTTTGTTCCAGCGAATCGTACAGTTCTACATCAATAACCGGCGGAAGCGTATTTGCTGTCACCGGAACGGTACTGATAAAATTCAGTGCCTGTTCCTCGCCGCTGTTCTCAAACCGGTAAAAATGATATGCTCCCACATAAATATCGGCGTTTTTGGCGCTCTCCCAGTTTTCTGCGAACCGGATATCATTATGATCTATGCCCTCTGTGGCCTTCATAAAGCAAAATGTGATATTCTGAGATGCCAGCACATTCCAGTCAATGCTGCCCTGATAATAGGAGACATCGACGCCTCGCACAGGATATTGATCCTTGTCCGGCACATCCGGCGCCTTCCGTCCTGTACTTGTCATATATATATGCAAAAGACGCGAACAACCGACACAAACGCCTGACACAATTGCAGTCACCAATATTAACGTCACAATCCATCGGATCACATATTTTCTATATCTTCGTCTGCTCACTTAGCTATTTCACCCATAATAATTCCGCGTCCATCGGTACAGAAATATACCCTTCCATAGACATTGCTATCTCCTGTAATGTATTTTGGATTCAGATTTCCGAACTGATGCTGATCACTGTTAATACGTTCCCAGCTCTTGCCCTTATCTTCTGATTTATAAATGCCATATCCATTCGTACCGTCATCCCCCTCCGCAAAAATAACGGGATAACTCTGCGAATCCTTTGCCTTTCCAAAACCAATGCTGTCCACCGTGGGCAAAGTCTTAATTGCCTCAAAGCTCTTGCCGCCATCTTCGGTATACATAATCAAAGTGGAACTGGACAACCAAACATGCCCTTCTTTTCCAAACACAGACACCGGTACTGCAGAATCTGCCACCATTTGACCAGTAGACTCAAAATGAAATCCGCCGTCTGTAGAAACATAAAATAACCCGTCACAAGCCGCATAGTAGATATCTGGATTGACCCGATCCGCCGTAATCTTCGCATTGAACCCTAGACCTTCCACATAATACCATGTTTCTCCAAAATCGGTTGTCACATAAGGCTTTCCAGAAATACTGTCCGGCACCCAGATAAAAGAACTGCCATCCGCCGCCATAGCTACTTCACCGCCGGCCGCCGGGTCCGGTTTATGCTGTATTGTTTCCCATGTCGAACCACCGTCTTTGGTATAAGTAAGCGTTGTGGTTTTTTCTTCGCTGGCATACACAGCATAGCTAGGCTCCAAAAATGCACAGTCCAGATCAGTAGGCTTACCGTTTTTCATAAAGTGAGCGTCATCTGGGCAGCTTGCCACATCTTCGTGGGCAAAGCCGGTTAAATCACCCATGATGGAATACAGTTCGGGTGCTCCATCCTTCGCCGGAGGAGAAACAACTTTAAACACCGCCGTTTCCTCCAATCCATAAGCATCAAAAGCAATATTCACCGGTTCTTTACCGATTTGGGTCATATTAGTGGTAGCGTAAATGGTCGCTCCCGTACCGTACATCACCTCATCAGAATTAAAAGGATTGATATTGATATCAGCAATCCACCAACCGGTTTTTGCCTGATTTTTTCCTCTGCCCCAATCCAGCCAAGATGCTTCCGAAGTATCCATTTGATATTGGTTTTCTCCCGTATTTAGATTAAACAAGCCCTGCCAATTCTTACCGCCATCGGTAGTATAGTAAAGATTATCCCCCTGATCCGACCACCATCCTAACGTGGATACCACCACATGATCGGGATTCTTTGCATCCACAGAAATGCCGCCGAAGCCGCCTTGTCTCCCATCGTCCAGATTAGGAGTAATATTCGAAAAGCTGTCTGTCGCCGGATCATAGCAGTACACTGCTCCTGCCGTTGGAGATAAGTTCGGACCACAGTTATCTGAATAGGCAAGATATAATTTCCCTTCCGAAGAAAATGACGCATGAAGTGGGTACATCCCTGGTTCATTGGCAGGCAACGCTTCCCATGTCTTTCCTCCGTCTGTCGTCTTATAAATACAGTTGCCGTCTGTCATGGCAACACCCACATACATATCTTCAGATACAGGATCAAATTCCACCCACATAATACCAATACGATTGCTTTCCTGTTTATAGTTGCCTTTTTCCGGAAAAGTAGTGACTTCTGCCCAGCTTTTTCCATAATCCTCCGTTTTCCAGAGACCACTTGCACGAGTACCGAACCAAACTTCCTTATTGTTCTTTGGATTGACGCGCATCCTCTCGCCACAACCACGCCCTGATTGATTGCCGCCGCAATTAAATGGCACATCATATTTGATCCAAGTTTCGCCGTAGTCATCCGATGCAAAAAGTGCCGCCGGATCACTCATATACGTACCACCTGCAAAATAAACCCGATTCGGCTCCACCGGATCCGTCGCCATACTCTCAATGCCGATATAACTCCACTCATCCGCACCCAGAAAATCAGTAATAGCGACCCAATCGCCGCCTTTCTGCCGGCGGTACAAGCCTCCGATATCGGTGCGGGCATAGACCAATCCCTCTTCCTTTGGGTTGTATTCCATTCCTGTCACATATCCACCGCCGCCTATAGCAACATTGCCCCAAGTATATTGCGCAGCAGCATCTTTTTCCGTACTCGTGCCAATGCATCCCGAAAGCGTTCCGCAGAGCATTACAGCGCTGAGCATTAACGCCGAAATTCGTGCTCTGAGATGTCTTTGCTTTTTCATATGTGTTCCTCCTGTATTGTCAATGCAGATTCTCCGACTGCAACATTCTCTTAGTATAATCATACCCGAAAATCCAGAAATAGTCAATATGTGTTTTCAGGCTATAAAAAATTTTTCCTGCATGCCAGAAAAGTACAGTGAAAAACTAAGAGGGTCTATTTATGTAAATATTATTTGTTAAAATGTACCAATAATATAATATAAATTTGTGTATATAAACAAATTTTGGGAAAAAATTATATTTATATAATAAATTTACTTGACGTTATGGAATTAATTGTATATAATTACAAGTGTAAACACAAAGGTTTTTTGTATTGCCTTATTAAAAAATACTAATTTCATTATAGAAAGGAAGTACATGTCAATGATTAGAAAAATTGCTAAAAAAGTAGCTCCCATTATTCTTTCATTCACTATAGGGTTCAATTTTTTTTCACTTCGAGGATATGCAGGAACAGTGCTACCATACAATTTTCAAACAACACTATCTAACATAGGTATATACTATTCTTCTACATATGGAAATTATCATGGTATGAACACCATGCGCGGTGCCCTTCAGTGGGGCAATAATGATCTCTTAGACTTTTTGTTTTTTAGAAAAGTTACAACATCTTCAGATAGTTCTGTTTTTTGCACTATGTTTTCCAATAGCACAAGCGCAGTTATTGCAGAAACAACTTTTTACTATGGTTCAACACAGATCAGCCCATATGCCCGCAACTGGGACAATTGTAAAATCAGAGTCAATCATGCGAAAACTGTAACTTACTCGACTCTCACTCATGAATTTGGTCACGTTTTGGGATTAGATGAAAACAATTCTACACCAACGTCTATTATGTGCCAACTTGCATATGGAAGAACCGCTACAGCTCCATCTAATGCAGATTGTATTCTCGTCTATCGGAAGTATTCGCCTTATGTTGGATAACATTCTCATTTCTATTTTGAGGAGGAATTAAAATGAAAAAGTGTATTGCTATCATTTCTTCTGCCGCTTTTTGCACGTCAATTTTGTTTGGATGTGGCAGCAAAACCGTTACAGAAGGTCTTGTTCTCACTGCTATAACCACATCGGATTATGCAGAGTTAGCGTACAATGTGGAAGAATTAACAGAAAAATCAGATTTTATTGCAAAAGTACAAGTTCAAGAGACATCTGGGTACGTTTACCCGGACAGTGATATGATTTACACGCAAATCACACCAGAGGTTTTAGAGATTTATAAAGGTGACTACAACGAGGAAAAATTGGAGCTGCGCGGCGGTTACATGACCTATGCCGACTATCACAGTGCGCCAATCTTTCAAGAAGAAGATGTTACTTCCTTTGATACCTCAAAGTACACAGAGAAAGAATTGGAAACGGCAATGATATATTATAACGTTGCTGATAACTATATTCCTCAAACCGGTGACACCTTGCTTTATTTTGGCGTACGGAGTGATAATGGCAATTATCAGACGACCTACGATTACCAGGGGCTGTTTTGTCTAAAAGACGGCGCATGGACAAATCAGGCACTCACGGTAGACGGCGACTGGCAAGAACCATTGGCAACAGATTTACTGACACTCTCTGGTGCTGCGGCGGTAGACGCTGGTCAGCAAGCAGTTACACAGACCATCGACGGCATCACCTACACCTATTCAAAAAGCAACCATGAAACCATGGTTGCAGTACCGGATAAAGCACTCATTGCTGCAATTCAAGGAAGTGTATCAGCAGAATAACTATATTGCCATATATAAAAACGGCGGTGACACAGTGTGTGTCACCGCCGTTTTGCAATAATCCACTTAAAATGAGATACATTCTTAGTTCTTCATCTCAAAATGCTCGCCCAACAGTTCCTGATTTTCTTCCAGAATGGGCTGAATGCACTCGGACACAAATTCTTCCGTCTGCTGCGCACTGCGTCCGGTGAAGTTTTCCGGCTGCAAAATGGAATCCAGTTCTTCTTTGGTAATCATGAACATAGGATCTGCCAAAATCATATCACACAGATCATTTTCCAGACCGTCTTCTTTCACATGTTTACCGGCAACCATGGAATACTCCCGGATTTTTTCATGGAGTTCCTGACGATCACCGCCCTTTTCCACAGCGTCCATCATAATGTTTTCCGTTGCCATAAATGGCAGTTCGCGCATAATACGCTGACGGATCATCTTCGGATATACCACCAGACCGTCGGTGACATTCAACATGATATTTAATATCGCATCTACTGCCAAAAAT
Organism: uncultured Ruminococcus sp.; assembly: GCA_949291345.1. GTDB lineage: Bacteria > Bacillota > Clostridia > Oscillospirales > Ruminococcaceae > Ruminococcus_C. Next base: position 4,469 of record CASEVP010000082.1, on the reverse strand, counting down.
GCCTCCGGCACGGAAACACGCTTATTTGCAGAGTCATCCAGTGTACGTTCGAACCACTGTGTACCTGCGGTAAATGCCGGATTCAAGCTATCAATTATCACATAACGTGCCAGAGAAGTAATTCTCTCGCAGCGCATCGGATTTCGCTTATATGCCATCGCAGAAGAACCAATCTGCGTCTTTTCAAAAGGTTCTTCCATTTCTTTAAAACTCTGCAACAAACGCATGTCATTGGAAAATTTGCTGCAAGACTGTGCAATGCCACTAAGTGTCGCCAAAATCTGTGAATCGATTTTTCTGGAATAGGTCTGACCCGATACCGGTACTACGCCGTCAAATCCCATTTCTTCAGCAATTTTACATTCCAATTCCTTAACCTTGTCCGTGTCGCCTTTGAAGAGTTCCATAAAAGAAGCCTGCGTACCAGTGGTTCCTTTAGAACCCAGCAACTTCAAATTGGCAATTCGGTATTCCAACTCCTCAAAATCCATGAGCAGTTCATTCATCCAAAGTGTGGCACGCTTTCCCACTGTTGTCAGCTGCGCAGGCTGCAAATGGGTATATGCCAGTGCAGGCATATCTTTATATTCCATCGCAAATCTAGACAAATTTGCAAGAACGTTTATCAGCTTACGGCGGACGATCTGCATTGCATCACGCATAATGATAATATCCGTGTTATCTCCTACATAACAGGAAGTGGCACCCAAATGAATGATACCCTTTGCATTTGGACAAACCTGACCGTAAGCATAGACATGAGACATAACATCGTGGCGGCGGCGTTTTTCCTCCGCCTCTGCTACATCATAGTCAATGTTGTCAATATTGGCTTCAAGTTCCTCTACCTGCTGTAGTGTCACCGGCAGCCCCAGTTCCATTTCCGCACGAGCCAATGCTACCCAGAGACGGCGCCATGTTGTAAATTTTTTATCCGCAGAAAACACATGCTGCATTTCCTCACTGGCATACCGTGTACAGAATGGGCTTTCGTAGCTTGTTGTATTACGCATGATATCGTACCTCTTCTTTCCAATTTCTTCATTTCCGATGCTTTCGCACATGTGAATTGCAGTTCCATTATACCATATTCTCAAAGAATTGGCAAGTCTGCCGATAAATTTTCCCTTGACGTCATATTTCCCCTAAGACCACAAAAATTTCAGCCATATCCATATAATTTGGGCAGAATATGCTCATTTCTTCTTTTTTCGTATTTCACCAAAGAAACATGAGACTAGAGCAATACACAAAAAATTGCCCCAGAGATTGCTGTGTCATTGAATTCGTTTCACTCAAACATTATATAGAAACCTAATCATTTATTCATTTTCTGCTTTTGATTCCGGCAATATTTCCGCTTTAATTTTAGAAATCCAATTTTCTTCCATCGACAGTACTGTAAAACGGATATTTTTCCATTGTACGACCGGATTTTCGTGTTCTTCCGGGATACGTCCCAATAGATCCACTACAAATCCGCTCATGGTATCGAAGTCCATTTCTTCTGGACATTCTGCCCCTAATGCCGGAAGTGTCTCTTCTGGATCTGCGTGTCCATCTATTGTATACAATGAATCCGTTATCCGATGAATCTCATTTTCCTCTTCGTCGTACTCGTCCTGAATGCTTCCCACACTTTCCTCCCGAATATCCTCCATGCACACCACACCCGCTGTGCCGCCATATTCATCTATAACGATCGCCATCTGCATTTTTTTCCTTGACATATCTGACAGCACATCATCACATTTTGCAGTTTCAGGCACAAAGAGCGCCTCGCGCATAAAATAAGGCACTGTAAAGCCCGTAATATTGTTACATCCAATTAATCCCAGCAAATCTTTCGTATTTAGAATGCCAATTATATTATCAATATTATCCTGATATACCGGCATTCGAGAATAATTCTCATTTCGAGCAAGTTCTACCACATCCGCAATTTCCATTTCCACATCAATCGCTACCAATTCTTTTCGATGTGTCATCACGTCGGAAATAGGAATATCGTTAAATTCAAATATATTATTGATCATTTCTTTCTGTTGCTCTTCGATAACGCCATTTTCATTTCCGACATTAATCAGCTGCAAGATTTGTTCTTCTGTAATGCGCGCCGCTGCCGGTCGTTTCCCACAAAGTGCGTATTCAACTGCCGCATATATACCTCGAAGCGGTGACAACAATACAAACATGCCCTTCACAAATCCTACGGCACTCACGGCAATCCGGCGCGAATGTTTTCTGCCAATTCCACGTCCAATACTATCCAGCAGCACCGACATAAATAATACAGCAATACCTATGAGCAAATAAAGCAATACGCCAAATTCGGGATGCAGCTGTGCGTCCTCTCCGCTCAACATATCAAACCATTTCCGTAACCAGTCATTTCCCATTCCATAAAGGCACAAAAGAATCCCAAGAATAGCAACTGTACCCGCCAATTCTACCACTCTTGCTCCCTGCAACTCCGATTTCCGTTTCTGATAATACGCTAGTCTGGGATATGATTCCATCAAACTATCCAGTTGACCACTCAGTGCATGTACCGCCGTAATTGCCGCCGAAAACCACAAGTGACAAGCACAAACCAGCACCCCAATAAGCCAAATCATTCCATTCCACACGGGATCAATTTCCATAAGATTCTCCTAACTTTTTTCAGCACACTGCGAAAAACGCTGCCAATCTGAACTGGCAGCGTCCTCATTGTGTCAGAATTATCGTTCTTCACAAATTAATTTAATGGCGGTTCTTTCTTCACCGTCAATCTGAATATTCGCAAATGCGGGAATACAAATCAAATCTACACCGATTGGCGCAAGGTATCCTCTTGCAATCGCAATTGCTTTTACCGCCTGATTTGCTGCGCCTGCCCCCACAGCCTGCACCTCTACCATCTTCTTTTCACGAATTACGCCGGCAATTGCACCGGCTACAGAATTGGGGGAAGAATGTGATGATACTTTTAAAACTTCCATGATAAAACGCCTCCGTTAGTACGATAATTGTTATTGTGATAATTTGCACTGTTGTGCGTCCATTCCCATTTCTGCACGCACATAAAATGACACTTTTATTATACAATATACACACCAAAATTGCAAGTCTTTTTGAAAAAATTTGTGCATTATCGAATAATCAAGCGTTGTATTTTCGTACATTTACCACACTTTTCATCAAAACCAATCAAAACTCCATTCAAAAAGCACGCTGAAGTCCCTTCTGTAAATCGAGTCGGAAAATGAAACCGAAAACGATCCAATGCCGGTTTGATTTCCACGCCCAGTATGGACTCCTCTGGTCCCGTCATACCGACATCGGTCAAGTAACCAGTATGCCCTGACAAAATGGTCTCATCCGCTGTCTGCACATGTGTGTGCGTACCGACCACCGCCGTCACTCTGCCTGCCAAAAAAAATCCCATCGCCTTTTTTTCCGCTGTTGCCTCCGCATGAAAATCTACCAGTATATTAGGCGTTTCAATCTCATCCAGCAACATTTCCACCACCGTAAATGGATTGTCCAGCGGGTCCATGTACGCCGTACCGGATAGATTCAAAACTGCCACATGAAACGGTCCATAATCCACTGTACAAACCCCATGCCCAACGCATCCATCTGGGTAATTGGCAGGGCGCAACACGACTGGATTATCATAGATCGGCAAAGCCTCCCGACGCTTAAAGCACTGATTTCCCGTAGTAATCACATCAGCACCCGCTGAGAATATCTGCTCCATAGAATGTCGGGTTATCCCGTTGCCCTGAGCAGAATTTTCGCCGTTTACCACCGTCATGTTCACTTTGTACTGTCGTTTAATAGCCGGCAATTTTTCCTGCAAAAACTGACTGCCAGCGCTGCCAACAACATCTCCGATATGTAATAGATTCATACCTTTTCCCTTTCATCAATATTTATCGAAAATTTACCGCCCAGCAGATATGCAGTCTTGTCTTCTGCTATGTTGCTGTGACGAGTATAGCATTTATTTAAAATCGTGTCAAGAAAATTATGTCGAATGTTTGCCATATGTTTTACAAAAAATAAAGCGCACAAGCAAAAGTCTTGTACGCTTTACAATGGAAGAGATAATACAATGCAAATGGAGCGGATTACGAGGCTCGAACTCGCTACCTCCACCTTGGCAAGGTGGCGCTCTACCAGATGAGCTAAATCCGCATCCGGAACATGTTGCAGTAAACTGTTATTACAGCAAACCGATACACATTCCATGGTGCCTCCGATCGGAATCGAACCAATGACACGGGGATTTTCAGTCCCCTGCTCTACCGACTGAGCTACAGAGGCATCACAGCATAGCTGCATGGCGATCTGGATGGGATTCGAACCCACGACCTCTGCCGTGACAGGGCAGCGTTCTAACCAACTGAACTACCAGACCATATGGTGGAAACTATAGGGCTCGAACCTATGACCCTCTGCTTGTAAGGCAGATGCTCTCC
>CASEVP010000081.1 GCA_949291345.1 uncultured Ruminococcus sp. | reverse complement strand
TATGTTATACTCATTTTATGGTCACTCGCTTTCTATGTTTTCTCTTCAATTACATTTTAGCATTTTGTGACCTTGAGAGCAACTGGTTTTCGGTTGCTCTTTTTTTATTTTTTCTTTGCCTACTTTTATTTTACACTAATTTTTGATGTCCAAGAATGTTTGAGTGATTTTGGATGCTGTCATTTTTCCAAATTATTCCGATTGAAGTTGCGTAAAAAAAATTTTAAAAATAATAGCTAAATTTGCCGATTGACAAACATACATAAATCAAGTATAATGAAAAAAAGATATTTGTTTCGAAAGAGAGAGAATTTGTTCATGAAGAAAGCAACTGGATGGACGGAAGAACAAGTTACTGCGTATACGTTGTCCTCTTTGAAAAAAAATCCTGATGTTGTGACAGAATATCCGATTTTGGAATTTGATGCACGTGCCCTGGATTTGCTGTCCAGTGGTGTTGCAGAGACACTGCGGTATTCAAAGGTAAAGCCGGCGGGTAGACTTGGATACCGTTTTTTCAAACGTACATTTGATATTACGGCATCGTTTTTGTTGATGATATTGCTTGCAATTCCAATGGGGATTATTGCACTATTGGTATTTTTGGAAGATGGAGGATCACCGTTTTTTTCTCAGGCACGATTGACTAAAAATGGAAAAATATTTCATATGTATAAATTTCGTTCTATGTGCGTGGATGCCGAAGCGAAGTTTGCTGAAGTACAGAAGGGAAATGAATCGGACGGATTGGCGTTTAAGAGTGAAAATGATCCGCGTATCACAAAGATCGGCAAGTTTTTGCGAAAGACCTCTTTAGACGAATTACCGCAGTTGTGGAATGTGTTTTGCGGTAATATGTCCATAATCGGTCCCCGTCCGCCGCTTCCCCGCGAAGTGGTGCTGTATACTCCTGAACAAATGGATCGTTTGCTGGTGAAGGGTGGTTTGTCCTGCATTTGTCAGGTGGAGGGCAGAAGCGATATGGAATTTGAAAAATGGGTACAAACAGATATTGAGTACATTAAAACACGCAATACCAAATTAGACTTGCAGCTGATTTTCAAAACCATTGGTGTTGTTATTCAGAAAAAGGGTGCACGGTAAGCGTTTGTAAATGCAAGTAACGGAAGGCTGTCAGAAATGGCAGCCTTTTTTGCGGGGAAGAAAAGGTATAAACCTGTTGCAATGTGAAAATACATATGCTATAATGGAGGCAACACTACATGATAACATTAAAAATTTGCATGCATTTTCTTCTATGTGGATAGATTCAAAAAGAAGAACTGATATTACTTGGGATATGTAACGCACTTGACAGCATGGTTGAAAATCAGATCTTCACATTTGCCGTATGCATGCTGTGCGGTATTGCTTGTAAATTATTGATGATCGGTTCGAAAGACGGATGAAATGTACTGTGAAAGGGGTTCGCAGCAATGAAACTTTGGAAAAAAATATGTTCGGTTATTACTGCGTATGCAGTGGGAATTTCTTGGAATGCTACGTGTTTTGCTTCTGGGGAAAATATGGCAGCATCTTCTTCGATAACAGCGTTATCTGCAGAAAGCACCAGTGTCTGGTCGCTGGATAAACTCGTGGTTGCGGCGGAGGAGGCGCAGCATGTGGAACAGACATACTGTGTATATGTGAGCAATGCGATAGCAAGCTATGGCTTGCAGGGAGCGATACAGATTCCTGAAGCTACCATGGAGTTGTTACAATGGCCTTATGGCAGCGAAACGACGAGCGTATACCCATATGGAATCAGTGATGGGTTGTATGCCGCGGCAAACCAGTATATGGATAATTTTTCCGAAGTGTATGAGAAGAATACTTCGATATTTCGTTTTGCTCTTGCGGGTATGGAAGTGATGCAGCCGACAGACACGCAGGTCCTGCTTAAACTGCCTATTGTTATTCCGGATGCAGAAACGGTTCTCTCTATTGCACAGATGTATGATGTGGAATATGATACAGAGACTGAGGCGTATTTGTTCCCGATACAGTGGATGGAACCGGGACAGGATACTACAGAATATGGTGTGCTGGAACAATTTGATTATTTGGACGAGAACGGAACGAATATTTTTTATGATACTGTTTCTTTAGAAAATGGTTATATTGCTGTACAAGTTCCAATGTCTTTGGAAACAACGACGACAACTGACATTACAACCGAATCGTCGACAGCCACCGCTGCGGATACTACCACAACAGATGCTATCATTTCTTCAACAGAATTGACAACAAGTACTATGACAACAGAGTGGACGACAAGCACTGTAGAGGATACCCAAACAACGGAAGATATTACGACGACAACAGAATGGGCGACAAGCACCGTAGAGGATACCGAAACAACGGAAAGTATTACGACAACAACAGAATGGCTGACAAGCACTACGCAGGGTATTGTAACAACCGGATATACCACGTCTCAAACGCAGGTGATAACAAGTACGAATACAGAGACGACTGATACAACAAACAAAGAATGGTACGTACTGCTTCAGAATCCAGATGTACAGCAGCTTTGGGAAGGCAATTCGTTTTATCTAATGTATTCGACCAATTCCAAGTATTTGATTTGGGAGAGTACTGATGAAACGGTAGCATCGGTGGATGAAAACGGTTATGTAACGATCCATAAGTCCGGTAATGTGTCCATTATTGCGATTTGCTATGAATCACCAAATGTCCTCGACAGTGTAATGCTTCAGATTCCAGATCCTTCGGTCACTTCAACGGAAATGACAACGACCGAAGGCAATACCACAACAACGACAACAACAACAAATACGGATGACGTCGAAATATTTGTCAAGGGAGACGGAGACCTAAACGGTACAGTGGATACGTTTGACGCATATCAGGCATTGCTGTTCTATGCCAATATTTCTGCAGGAAATGAAGATTTTGTTTTGGATAAAGATCCTGTGAATGAAACTCGAATTGAAGAACAGCTCAATGTAGATGAAAACAGTGTGATTGTTACAAAGGATGCCTTCTTTATTTTACTGTATTATGCTGAAAAATCTTCAGGCAATATTTCTATTACATGGGATTCCATCATACGATAAATAGAAGAAATGAGAGAGAATGACTGGAAAGGTTTTTATAGCAATGAAATAAACAATAAAATGGCATGATATGAGGGGCACATTGTACAAAACAGTGTGCCTTTTTTTGGATTGCGGTAGGAATAAAACTGTGGTATAATAGAAGAAACAATGTAGAGATGATATGGTAAAAAACGTTTGTATCGAGGGTGATGCCCGATGATGTTCTGACTGAGCATAAGGAGGAGGTGGAGTGTCTTGGAAACAGATGTGCGGCAGAGCATGAAGCGGCTGGTAATTGGCATAACGGCACATGTGGATTCGGGGAAAACCACTTTGTCAGAGGCATTGTTGTATCTGACGGGGGAAATCCGGACGCTCGGAAGAGTGGATCATAAAACGGCATTTCTCGACTCCCATCCTATGGAGCAAAATCGGGGGATTACTATTTTTGCACATCAAGCGCAGATTCATGGAAAAGCAGGAGAATATACTTTGCTGGATACACCGGGACATGTCGATTTTTCAGCGGAGACGGAACGTACTATGCAGGTGTTGGACTATGCTATTCTGGTGATAAGCGGTACAGATGGTGTACAGAGTCATACAGAAACACTTTGGAAACTGCTGCAGCGGTATCATATACCGGTGTTTTTATTTGTTAATAAAATGGATCTGCCGGGAGCGAAAAAATCAGCGGTTCTGGAACAATTACAGCGGCGTCTGGGAGCGCAAGTCATGGATTTTTCTGATGCTGGCACGAATTCATTTTATGAGCGCATGGCATTGTATGAAGAAACTTGGATGAACACCTATCTTGAGAAGGGAAAAATCTCTGATGATGAGATTTGCCGTGCCGTTGCGGAACGCAGATTGATACCTTGTTATTTTGGGGCGGCATTGCAATTGCAAGGTGTAGGTGCTTTCTGGGATGGTTTGGAACGGTATACCTTAGAAAAAACCTATCCTTCCAAATTTGGTGCAAAGGTTTTTAAAATTGCAGCAGATGAAAAGGGCAGCCGCCTGAGTTATCTGAAGGTGACGGGCGGCAGACTGCAGGTACGGGACAGCATTTCATATTTAGATGCATCTGGAGAAAAAATGACAGAAAAAGTTAGCCAGATCCGTGTTTATGCAGGGGCAAAGTATTGTGTGGAGGATACCATTTCTGCGGGCATGGTGTGCGCTGTAACAGGGCTGACCCGTACATTTGCCGGACAAGGGCTGGGAGAAGAATCGAATGGTATGCAGCCAGTGTTGGAACCCGTAATGCGATATGGGATATGCCTGCCGGAAGGGGTTCATCCGGCCGATGCATATAAGAAACTGTCTCAGTTGGCGCAGGAAGATCCGGCGCTGCATTTGTTTTGGGATGCCCGTGCAGAACAGATACAGGTGCAGGTAATGGGAGATGTGCAGCTGGAAATTTTGCAGGATTGGATTGCAGGTCGGTTTGGGATGGAAGTGCAGTTTGATACAGGGCATATTCAGTATAAAGAAACCATCGCGGATTGTGTAGAAGGAGTGGGACATTATGAGCCTCTTTGTCATTATGCAGAGGTTCATTTGTTGCTGGAGCCGCTGCCAGCGGGGAGCGGACTGGAATTTCGAACAAGCTGCCATGAAGATGATCTGGATAAAAATTGGCAGAGGCTGGTGCTGACGCACTTGAAGGAAAAGGTGCATATAGGTGTATTGACCGGAGCACCTGTTACGGATATGCGGATAACGCTTTGTGCCGGAAAGGCACATTTGAAACATACTGAAGGCGGTGATTTCCGTCAGGCAACTTACCGTGCTGTTCGTAACGGATTGCGAAAAGCCAAAAGTATATTGTTGGAACCGTGGTATGCATTTACACTGGAACTTCCTACAGGGTGCGTGGGGCGTGCTATGACAGATTTGCAGCAAATGGGCGCAGTGTTTTCGCCTCCTCATTCAGATGGTACTGTGTCTATTATGAAGGGCAGCGCACCGGTTTTCGCTATGCGAGGGTATTCTCAAACTGTCGTCGGATATACTCGGGGAGAAGGTAGATTGTTTTGTACTATGCAGGGCTATGCGCCTTGTCAGAATGCGGAGAAAGTCATTCAGCAAATAGGGTATGACTGTGATGCTGATCTCGAAAACACGGCAGATTCTGTGTTTTGCAGCCATGGATCTGGCTTTGTGGTAAAATGGGACGAAGTGGAACAGTATATGCATCTGCCGAGCTGTCTGCCAAATCAAAAGGGTTATTTATTGGAGAAAACAGATGTTTCAGAGGGGGATAAAAGTGTATACTATCGAGGGAGTCTGGAAGAAGACAAAGAACTAATGGCGATATTTGAGCGCACGTATGGAAAAATTCGACGAGATGTTCAAACCGCTTTGCATACCCCTAAGGAACAAACATTGGTTTATCAAGGAAAGAAACTGCCCCAGTATGATGGAACGGAATATTTGTTGGTAGATGGGTACAATATTATTTTTGCATGGGAGGAACTGCAGAAAATAGCGAAGGAAAATCTGGATGCCGCAAGAAATCGTTTAATGCATATACTAAGTAATTACTGTGGCTATCGGCAGTGTCATCTTATACTGGTGTTTGATGCCTATAAAGTAAAGGGGCAGCATCGGGAAGTGGAACAATACCATAACATTGACGTGGTGTATACAAAAGAATCCGAAACGGCAGATACGTATATCGAAAAGACTACGCACATCCTTTCCCGAGAACATCGTGTGCGTGTTGCCACGTCAGATGGCATGGAACAATTGATTATTTTAGGAAATGGAGCTTATCGTGTGTCTGCGGAAGAATTCCGTCAGGAAGTGCTGCAAACAGAAAAGACAATTCGGGAATATGTATCCCGAATACAAATGGGGAAAAAGACGATTACGAAAAAAAATAAACAAGAATGAGGAATGTGAAATGAGACAGAAAAAATTAACAGCAGTGTTAATGTCTATTGTGCTGACTGCCGGCTGTTTTGGTATATCCGGCACAGCACTGGGTGAAAAGCCAGTACAGCTGCAAGAAATGTGTGCATTTCTGCAGGGAGATGGGAGTGTATCTGCAAGGGATTATAATGGAGACGGAAAAACAAATGCCATTGATCTGGCAATGATGCGCCAGCTAGTGCATAGCGAGACAGAACCGCTGGAAGATGGATATACCGGGATGATCCATGCTGAAGGAACAAAGCTGTTGGATGAGACGGGAAAGGCATATCTGATTCGCGGTATGGCATTTGGAAATGATGTCTGGTCAAATCCGGATACGCCGCCATGGAATGAGCATCATACCACGGAGAGTTATAGGGAATTGTCAGAGATGGGGTTCAATACCGTTCGGTTTTATTTAAACTATGGATTGTTTGAATCGGACAGTGATCCATATACATATCGAGAATCTGGTTTTGCCTGGTTGGATCAGAATATCGCCTGCGCCAAAAGAGCAGGCATTCGTTTGGTGCTGAATATGCATTATCCGCAAGGCGGCTACCAGTCTCAGGGAAATGGAACGGCACTTTGGACCGAATCAGAGAATCAGAAGAGACTTTGTGCTTTATGGGAGGAAATTGCAAGGCGGTATGCAGACGAGCCGACCATATTGGGGTATGGACTGGTCAATGAGCCGGTAGTTGCTGCTGAAGACGGGGAGGCAAGTCTAGTACTTTGGCAGGAAATTGCCCAGACTATTACGGATCGAATTCGTTCTGTTGATGCCAACCATATTATTTTTATGGAGCGAATGTGTGCGTCGCAAAGTTTGGACGGAACAGCGGAGCAATGGGTGAACTTCAATGATGAAAATAATTATGTACTGTTGAATGATAGTAATGTCGTGTATGAATTTCATGACTATGATCCTCATGCCTATACGCATCAGGGATTTGACTGGGCAGGTACTGGCGGCAATGATTTGACTTATCCGGATGAGAACTACTGCGTTGCAGGAGGAAATGTCCAGTGGGCAGCAGCAACATTTGCCGGAGATACAGTAGATTTGGAAGATGATACATGGCAGTATCTGCAAAGCAGTTTTATTTCCCCAAAAACAGATGGCACACAGATGATTAGCCTGGTGTTCCAAGCGCAGGATCTGGGAACCAATGGGGTTGCAATGGCAGATGAACTGCGGCTGGAAGAATACGATGCGGACGGCAATTTGGTTCAGGTACTGTATGCCAATGATTTTGACACGGTTAACACATTGGGGTTTTGGTCAAATGATGATTCTGGTAGTGCTGCGCACACTTATCGAGATGGTCATCTGCGCAGCGGCTGTCTTGAAATTCGTGGAACTACAGATGATGCCAACTGTGGCACAAGCTATTTTCGTCCGACAGAAGGACATAAATATCGGGCAAGTGGATATTTTAAGGTTAGTGGAACGGAAACAGGTGCTGTTGTTCGTCCCAGAGTAGATGTGTGGAACGTAGATTCTGTCGAAGTGCTGAACCGGGAATATTTAGAGAAGTCTATTGCAGTGAATATTGCGTTTTCAAAAAAATATCAGGTGCCGATATATTGCGGAGAATTTGGAGCTGGATCTCACTGCTTTGAGAATGATAGAGGAGGAGATCGATGGGTATCGGATGTGATGGATATCTTCCGGGAGGCAGATGTGAACTTTAATTATCACGCATACCATGATGGCTCTTTCGGTTTGTATACCATAGGTGGTTTGCCGGAACCGGCGTACCGCAATGAGACGTTATATCAGGTTCTGTATCAGGCACTTGAACCGTATCGGGTGGAAGAATAGATAAAAAGAGTGTGTACGCAGAAAGCGATAGGGATGATTTGGAGTACCGTTTGAAAAAATCAGATAAGTAAATATACAAAAAAGAAGGTCGTCTCATTTTGAAACGACCTTCTCTTTTGTATTTGATGTAGTTATATTTAGATACATATTTTTAGGGAATAATGCAATAATTTCTAAAATCATTTATCGAATTTTGGCACCTGCCGGTAGAGCGTCATCCGGGAAGATTACCTTTACACTGCCATCAGGCATATCGGATGCACAGATCATGCCGCAGCTTTCGACACCGCAGAGTTTTGCGGGCTTTAGGTTTGCCACTAGGATTATTTTCTTGCCGATGAGATCTTCAGGCTTGTACCAGGCGGCAATGCCGGATACTACTTGTCTTCCACCCATGCCATCGTCTAGCTGCAATTTTAAGAGCTTTTTGGATTTTTTTACCTTTTCACACTCCACAACCTTTGCCACACGCAAATCGATCTTTCCAAAGGTATCAATGTCAATTTCTTCTGCTAGAGGTTGGGGCGTATATTGCGGCTGATCTGATGGCTCCTTCGGCTTGGATGATAAGATAAGCTGGTTAAGTTCGTCAATTTCTTTTTCCACATCAATACGTGGGAAAATGATATCGCCTTTTTGAACTGTCACAGTTGCCGGCAGATTTCCAAATGCAGAAATAGTATCATATTGTATATGTTCTGCAGATGCGCCAATTTGTTGCCATATTTTCGGCATGGTTTCGGGCATAAAAGCACTTAGCGGTATAGAAATGATACGAATGGTTTCCAGTAGATTGTAGAGAACCGTTGCCAGACGTGTGCGGTTGGATGGATCTTTTGCTAAGATCCACGGTGCTGTTTCGTCAATGTACTTGTTGGCACGAGAGACTACCTGGAAGATTTCTGCCAGCATAAGATTTAGCTGTGTATTGTCCAAGAGAGATTCTAGTTTTTCTTTCAAGCCAGTTGCGGCAGCAATTAGTTCGTTGTCAAATTCGCCGGGTTGACGTTCTGCCGGCAAAGTGCTGTCAAAGTATTTGTCAACCATGGCAACGGTACGAGAAACTAGATTGCCCAGTCCGTTTGCCAGATCAGAGTTAATGCGGTTGATCATAATCTCATTGGAAAAGGAACTGTCTGCTCCTAAAGCCATTTCCCGTAGAATGTGATAACGGATGGCATCGGCACCATAGCGGTCGGAGAGCAGGAAGGGGTCTACCACATTTCCCAAAGATTTAGACATTTTTTGCCCGTTAAAAGTAATCCATCCGTGTACTGCCAGGTGTTTTGGCAAGGGTAGATCGAGAGCCATCAGCATTGCGGGCCAGACAATGGCATGGAACCGCATGATGTCCTTTGCTACCATATGTACATCTGCCGGCCAATATTTGTCAAAATCGTGGAAAGCATCATTTTCATATCCCAGTGCACTGATATAGTTGGAGAGTGCGTCAATCCAGACATAAACCACGTGTTTTTTGTCAAAGGTTACCGGAATTCCCCATGTGAAGGAAGTACGGGATACGCACAGATCTTCCAGACCGGGTTTGATGAAGTTATTGACGAGTTCAACGGCACGTGTTTTAGGTTGTAGATAGTCAGTTTCCAAGAGAAGCTTTTCGATGCGGTCTGCAAAGGGAGACATCTTCATGAAGTATGCTTCTTCTTTTGCTTCGACCACTTCCCGATGACATTCCGGACAGCAGCCATTTTCATCCAGTTGGGACTGCGTCCAAAAGCTTTCGCAAGGTGTGCAGTATTTTCCCTTATATTCGCCTTTGTAAATATAGCCTTGATCGTATAACTTTTTGAAGATCTTTTGTACGGTTTCGATATGGTATGCATCTGTAGTGCGAATGTACTGATCGTAGCTGATATGCATTTTATCCCATAGTGCTTTAAAAATTTCTACAATCTCATCTACATAAGCCTTCGGGGTAATTCCTTTTTCTTCTGCTTTTTGTTCAATTTTCAAACCGTGCTCATCAGTGCCGGTAAGGAATTTTACATCATATCCCTGCATTCGCCGAAAACGGGCGATGGAATCGCAGGCAACGGTAGTATAACAATGTCCGATATGCGGGTTACCCGACGGATAGTAAATCGGTGTCGTAATGTAATACGGCTTTTTTGACATACAAGGATCCTCCTTTGATGATACTGCTTCACCATTTTAAGAAAATGGTTTCTAGGTATTTCTAAAAACCCAGAGCAATCTGGAAAAGTATATAAACTGCGCCAAATATCAGCAGGAAAACTATAGGCATATTTTTCCGGAAAAGTTTATGACGATGAAGAAGGTGTGCACTTGACCATCGGATTTTTAGAAATACTCTTACTATTATAACACATTTTTTTTGGCTTGTCACGTATTTTCCAAAAAATTTACCAGCATTTTTCTAATTTGCTTGGCAGTAAAAGCAGCTGGACACATTTCGTCAAATATGATATGATTAATTAGGGTGATTTTCCCATAGAATTGCTCCAAAAACCAACAAATAGAAAGGTTTGTTTAGAATGCAACCCATTGCGTATATTGAAAATGATTTTCCTGCCAAATTTGGCATTCCTCGTCAAAGCGGACTTGTTCATTCTTTGGAATCCCGTATTTATATGGAGCCGGAATATCGGGTGCCAGAGGCGTTTCGAGGACTGGAATCGTTTTCTCATATCTGGCTAATATGGAAGTTTTCTGCATCAGTGCGGAAAAACTGGTCTCCTACTGTGCGTCCGCCCCGCCTCGGCGGCAATATTCGTGTGGGGGTGTTTGCCACCCGCTCGCCGTTTCGTCCCAATCCACTGGGCTTGTCTGTGGTGCGTCTGCGTCAGGTGGTTTTCCATGAAAAAAACGCTCCTTATCTCATTGTCACAGGCGCAGACATGATGAGTGGTACCCCTATATATGACATAAAGCCTTATTTGCCTCATATCGATAGCTATCCATCCGCTGCGGGAAGTTATGCACTGTCAAAGGCTTTCTATGCATTGCATGTGGAGATCCCATCACAATGGCTGGAGCGGGTGCCTGTACAATTGCAGGCGGGGCTTCGGGAAATTTTGGCGCAGGATCCACGCCCTTCTTATCACAATGATCCGAATCGTATCTATGGTTTTTCTTTTGCAGAATTAGAGGTGCAGTTTACCGTACGGGATGATGTTTTGACCGTATGCGGAATATATCCCAGAAAATCGAAAATTTGTCGGGAATAAACGGGAACAATACGGGCATACTTTTCCTGTCAGACAGCATTGTAGAAGGCATTTGCCTGACTGTGCGCAGTGCTGTCGGAAAGAAGCCGTTCTCTGATGCGATGGCTCAGAGAAAAAGGATAAGGAAAAGGAGCGTGTACAATGAATCATTTGCAGATTGAAACGGTAACAGGCCGGGAAATTTTAGATTCCCGTGGTAACCCCACGGTAGAGGCAGAAGTTAGACTGCATGACGGTACAGTGGGACGAGGTGTGGCGCCGAGCGGTGCATCTACCGGAGAATTTGAAGCATTGGAACTTCGAGATGGTGATGGCGCCCGGTACCGTGGAAAAGGCGTACAAAAGGCGGTGGAGAACATTCGTACAGTCATTGCGGAAACTGTATCTGGTATGGATGCCTCTGACACCTATGCAGTGGATCGGGCGATGATAGCGGCGGATGGCACGAAAGATAAATCCAAGTTGGGCGCAAATGCGATTCTGGCAGTATCCATTGCTGCAGCGAGGGCTGCGGCAGGTTCTTTGGGTATTCCGCTGTACCGCTTTTTTGGTGGTGTGAATGGAAACCGTTTACCGGTACCAATGATGAACATTCTAAACGGCGGTGCACATGCAGCAAATACTGTAGATGTGCAGGAATTCATGATTATGCCAGTCGGCGCACCAAGCTGGAAAGAGGCACTTCGCTGGTGTACGGAGGTGTTTCATGCACTGGCAGATCTTTTGCAGGCGAAGGGACTTGCCACATCTGTGGGAGATGAAGGTGGCTTTGCACCAAACTTAGCAGGAGATGAAGAGGCGATACAGTATATTTGCAGTGCAGTACAGCGAGCAGGCTATGAACCGGAGCGGGATTTCATGATTGCCATTGATGCAGCGTCCAGTGAGTGGAAAGGGGAAAAGCCGGGAGAATACCGCCTACCAAAATCGGGTGTTTGTTATACCGCCGAATCTCTTGTAGCGCATTGGGAACAGTTGGTAGAACGCTATCCTATTATCTCTATTGAAGACGCATTGGATGAAGAAGATTGGGATGGTTGGAAACATCTGACAGCATCACTTGGGAACCGCGTACAGTTGGTAGGCGATGATTTATTTGTCACCAATACAAGCCGTCTGCAAAAAGGAATCGATGGCAGATGCGGTAACTCTATACTGATCAAGCCGAATCAGATTGGCACTGTGTCGGAGACTATGGATGCAATTCGTATGGCACATGCGGCAGGGTATACGACCATTGCTTCACATCGATCCGGAGAAACTGAGGATACAACCATCGCCGATCTGGCAGTCGCACTCAACACATGTCAGATTAAAACTGGTGCACCCAGTCGTTCAGAGCGCGTGGCCAAATATAATCGACTTTTACGGATAGAAGAACAGCTGGGAGAGAGTGCTGTATATCCGGGAATGCATGCATTTCACGTGCACCGTAAAATGACATGATGGAATATGATATGAAATCAAAAAGGCTGTTGCACCGTTTTGGGTGTAACAGCCTTTTTTGATTGGTGTGAGTTAAGCAGTTTGCGTGAACTGAGAACGGTACAAGTCTGCGTAGAACCCATTCTGTGCCAAAAGCGCATCATGTGTTCCTTGTTCAATGATATCGCCATCTTTCATGACCAGAATCATATCTGCATTGCGAATGGTAGAAAGACGGTGGGCAATGATGAAGCTGGTTCTGCCTTCCATCAGGTGATCCATTGCCTTTTGAATCTGTATTTCCGTTCGTGTGTCGACAGAAGAAGTAGCCTCATCTAGTATCATGACCTTATTGTCAGCTAGAATCGCTCGTGCGATGGTGAGTAACTGTTTTTGTCCTTGGGAAACGTTGCTTGCATCTTCGTTCAACTCCATCTGATAGCCGCCCGGGAGTTGCCGGATAAAACTGTCTGCATGAGCAGCTTTTGCTGCTGCGATGACTTCTTCATCTGTAGCGTCCAATCTGCCGTAGCGGATATTCTCCATAATGGTACCTTGGAACAACCATGTTTCCTGTAATACCATGCCAAAAGATTCTCGCAGCTTTCGGCGGTCAAAATCGCGGATATCGTGTCCGTCCAAGAAAATGGCGCCTTCGTTAACGTCATAGAACCGCATTAATAGTTTAACCATAGTGGTTTTACCCGCACCAGTGGGACCTACAATGGCAATTTTCTGTCCCGGTTGCACGTTGACACTAAAATCATGAATAATCATCTGCTGCGGTTTGTATCCGAAGGAAACGTGACGGAAGTCCACTTTGCCTTGTATATTTTCAAGTTCTACCGGATGATCTGTTGTTTGCTGTTCTTCATCTTCTTCCAAAAAAGCAAAGACACGTTCTGCTGCCGCAGCCATAGACTGTACTTGGTTCATTACTTGTGCGATCTGCTGCATGGGCTGAGTGAAATTTCTTACATATTGAATGAAAGCTTGGATATCTCCGATGGTAATCGTACCACGGATGGCAAGCAGACCACCGCAAATTGAGACAGCTACATAGCCTAGATTGCCCACAAACATCATAATGGGATGCATTAAACCAGAAAGAAACTGGGATTTCCATGCAGAACAATATAGGGTATTGTTTGTTTCTTGGAAGCGTGTAATGGTTTCTTGTTCTTTGTTATATGCTTTAATGACTGTGTGTCCGGCATAGGATTCTTCGACCTGTCCGTTGATATGCCCTAAATATTCTTGTTGTTGTTTGAAATATTTCTGAGAATTTTTAACGACCAGAGAAATCAAAGTGACAGAGATGGGGAGGATGATAATAGCAATCAACGTCATCAGCGGTGAAATACGAAGCATCATGATAAGAACACCGATCATGGTGGCAAAAGAGGTGATAATTTGGGTGATGCTCTGGTTCAAACTTTGTCCAAGTGTGTCAACGTCATTGGTGATACGGGAGAGCACCTCGCCGTAGGTGCGGCTTTCAAAATATGCCATTGGCATTCGATTGATTTTTTGGGATATATCTCTGCGCATACGATAGCAGACTTTTTGCGTGACGCTTGTCATAATCCATCCTTGAATAAAGTTAAATGCTGCACTGATACAGTACAGTCCCAGAACAAATAACAAGATTTGTCCAATTTTGATAAAATCGATACCACCGGTGTTCTGTATCTTTGCCATGAGCCCGTTGGAAAGCTCGGTGGTCGCCCTGCCTAGAACGTCCGGTCCCAGTACATTAAATATGGTGGAGAAAACGGCGCATAGGATTACGATCACCACTGCGGCGTGATATCGTTTCATGTAGAAAAACAATTTTCCGATTGCGCCTTTAAAATCTTTCGCTTTTTCCACCGGCATCTGTCCTCTGGCGTGGGATTGTGCGGGGCGCATTTTTTCATTTGCCATCTGTGATCGCTCCTTTCTCTGTGTTTTCCAGCCCCAGTTCCTCGGCAGAAAGTTGGGATTTTGCAATTTGCTGATATACTTCGCAGGAATGCAGCAGTTCTTTATGCGTACCCTTTCCGACGATCCTGCCTTCTTCCAGTACTAGAATTTGGTCAGCGTTTAAAATGGTGCTGATACGCTGTGCAACAAGAATGATGGTGCTGTCTTTTATTTTTTCAGAAAGTGCCTTTCGTAGTTTGGCGTCGGTCTTCAAGTCCAGAGCGGAGAAACTATCATCAAAGACGAAAACTTTGGGATGCTTTGCAATTGCTCTTACAATGGTCAGACGCTGTTTTTGACCGCCTGAGACGTTGGTGCCGCCCTGTGAGATCGTACTTTGGAATTGATCTGGTTTTTCTAGAATAAATTCTGTTGCCTGGGCGATAGAGGCAGCTTCTTCGATTTCTGCTTCAGAGGCGTTTGGGTTACCAAATCGTAGGTTGCTGGCTATGGTGCCTGAGAACAGAATGCCCTTTTGCGGGACAAATCCAATTTGACTGCGAAGGTCTTCCAAAGAGAGTTTTCGAATATCTACACCGTCCAGTGTAATCGTTCCCTCCGTGACATCGTATAGTCGTGGAATCAAATTGACTAAGGTGGATTTTCCACAGCCTGTGCTGCCAATGATAGCAGTAGTTTTTCCTGGCTCTGCTGTGAAATTCAGATCACAAAGAGCATCCTCTTCTGCCTGCGGGTATCGAAAATGGACATGCTGAAAGCACACGACACCTTTTTTCGCTGTATTATTTTCCGGTTGTTCGGGATTTTGGATAGAAGGTTCTGTCTGCAGCACTTCGTCGATACGGCCTGCTGCAACAGAAGCACGAGGAAGCATCACGGACATCATGGTAAGCATAAGAAAGGACATGACGATCAACATGGCGTAAGTAATAAATGCGGTCATTGACCCAACCTGCATGTTACCGCTGTCAATGCGATGGGCGGCAACCCATACAATGAGGACGGTGATTCCGTTCATGATGAGCATCATCATTGGCATCATGAATGTCATAACACGATTGACAAAGAGTGTTGTTTTGGTGAGATTTTGATTGACTATGTCAAAACGTTCCTCTTCGGTTTTTTCTCTGCCGAAGGCGCGAATGACAGATAAACCTGTTAAAATTTCACGTGAGACTAGGTTGACTTTATCCACCAAAACTTGCATTTTTTTGAATTTTGGCATAGCAATGACCATCAGAACGCTGACAACGCCTAAAATAATGAGGACTGCCAAGGCGATGACCCAGCCCATACCTGCGCCGGTCTGTATCACTTTTAGAATACCGCCAATGCCCAAAATTGGTGCGTAGAGTAACATGCGCAAAAAGATGGCAGATACCAGCTGTATCTGCTGGATGTCGTTGGTGCTTCGGGTGATGAGAGAAGCGGTAGAAAATTTGTCCATTTCTCCGCTGGAAAATTGTATCACTTTGGAAAATACTTGATTACGTAGGTCTCTGCCCACGCCTGCACCGACCCTGGAAGCAAAAAAGCTGACCAGAATGGCAGCTGCCATCATACCGAATGCAATGAAGAGCATCTTAGCACCGGTGCTCCATAAATAGTGAGATTGGATCTGATCGGTATCTAAGCCGGCTGCCCTGTCGCATTCAATAGCATAAGCGATACCCATTGATTGTACCAGAGAATTTCCCATAGTATCTGTCATATCTTCCAGCTGTGAACGCATTTGTGTTAGTGCAGAATGATCCATTTGACCAGATTGTTGCATAGCAGCAAACAGCGGACGAACATCGACACAGGTGGTTGTGATTTTGCTGCCATCGTCGTTTTCTTCAGTGCGAGTAAAGGGTGTAAGTTTTACTCCCATTGCAGAACCGATTTCTGTAATATCGGCATTTTGCATTTGTTCTGCTATCTGAGGGTCTGTCTGCTGTTTTGCCAGCATTTCTCGAAAACTAGCTTCGTCTAGTCTGGATAACTGGTAGTTGAGCAGGATCGGAATGGTGAAATCACGGTCTGCTTGTTCCAGTTCTTTCTTAGAGTCTAAAACCCTGCTGTAGATTTTTATGCCATCGTTTGTGTTATCCTTTGTTTCTTGAGTGGAAACGACTTCATAGGCATCTTTCCACGCTTTTTTTTCTTCGTCTGTCATGAAAAGCTGCGCCATGTCGTATTCTTCTGCGGTGATGCGCTCCGGTAAAAGATGCTCGACACCGCTGCTTTGAATACCGGTGTCAATGATTCCGGAAGTATATTGTGGCAGAGAAAGATCGCCCAGCGCCTGTATGACCAGCAACAGCACAATCAGCAAAACAGACTTCCAGTAAGGCTTCATATGTCGAAAGAGTTTTCCCATACTTGTCATCTGACTCCTTTCTGTTTTGATTTTTTGGGAATATTTTTCTATTATAACACTGTATCAGCGTTTCGTCAATGGGAAATAAGGCGTTTTTGGTTTTACCGGTAAAAATTATCTTCTTTGGTTTTTTGAAATATTTTACAAAAAAATGCATTTCACCAGATGAAAGTGAAATGCATATCTGTAATCGAATATTTTGTTTAGTATTGTTTTAATGAAACCGTTCGGAGATGGCTTCCCGGATACGTTTGGAAATTTCTGCGGTATGATCCCTTTCGCCTTCGGGTAAGGAGATAGAACGCATCATATAGACTGATACGACCAAATCCACAAATGTAATGAGCACAAGCCCTGCCAATAATTTGTCAGATACGATACCGGGAATATGATGATAGATTCTCATCAGAAAAGGATTGATGCAGTAAAGGGCAAAGGTACCGAGGATGCCAAATGGCAGCATTGTTTCCAGACAAATTCTGCCATGGATGTGGAATTTCATATCATGATAGTCCCACCAACGTGTATGGAAGACACGTTCGAGCAGGAAACTGACAAAGTATTCAAAAATACTGCAAAGTAGTATGATCGAGAAGAATACATACCAAAATCCATGGGAACTGTCTTGAAACAACAGTGTGATACCTACCAGTCCCACACCATAAATAGGGCAGCAGGGGCCCAGCAGAAATCCACGATTTGTAAGGCAGCGTTCCCGCAAACCCATATATGTAACCTCCATGCACCAGCCAATAAAAGAATATGCATAAAATAAAAAGACAAATTGTGCTAAATTGTTTACCATATAAAAAATCAGACCCTCCTTATACGGCAAAATTTGAGAGCAGTTTGCCAGAAACCCGCAATGGTTTCTAACATAGAGCAATACTTGTCCGCCATGCAAACAATGACTGCTTCTTTAGAACGAGGTACATAGCGGAGTGTCAGCGGCCACATGTGTGTTGTGATAATATGCTGCACTTCGGCGTTAATCTGAAATCGGTCAGCAGCATTTCTGCATGCGATATGGGGATGCGCAAATCCGTGCAGAGTCCCTTTGGATTTGTGCGTGTGCCAGTCGTATAGATAAAAATCATGTAAAAGTGCACCGGTAGCCAGATTTTGATAATTGACTTTCCAATGCAGTCTGGATGCCATTGCATAACTAACGGAAACAACCGACAGACAATGCTGCAAAGTCGTTGTTGAGCCGTGTTGGATATAGTCATTCATTGTATTAACGACATCGTCCGCTAAATAGGTGTCTAACACGGATTGTGCAATTTCTGCTTTTGAGTTTGAATAAGAAGACAATATTCTCCCTCCTTCTGCTATAGCCGACAGTTTTTTGTCAAAGTATACTTATTATGAAAGGCAATATAATGGTAGTCGTGTTTGACTGCCTAGGATAAAAAACGAAATTTTTTGTCCTATTGCCCGGAAATGCAAACTCATTGTACATCTTGCATCTTTAGTATAATGGATTTTCGAAAAAAAGTCAATAAAATCGACGTTAAATCTTTAATATTTTACGGATAAAAAAATTTCTATGTTTTTCTCCGGTTTTTTGGTAGACAACGAAAAAAATTTGGAAAGTGTTGTCCGCATAAGCCAAAATCATTACTTTGATAACAAATAAAAATGCATAATATGATTGCAAAATGGTGTAAAATGTGCTAAAATGGAGAAAATGTGTATCATTTATTTTTTGTATTAAGTATGATCTTAAAAATTATGAAGACTTTTATGTGTTATTTACAGAACCGAAGAGCGGAGGAAAAGCAAATATGAAAGCAATTGTGTTAGATATGGATGGTGTTTTGTTTGATACGGAACGTGTCGGAGATGCTGCGTGGCGTAAAGCGGCGAAAGAAATGGGATTTACAGAGATTGAGAATGCTATTGCAGCGTGTCGGGGATTAAACCGTACGGATACTAGGGCGTATTTTGAGCGGCAATATCCTTCATTCGACTACCTTGCGTTTCATGAGCGCAATCACTTGATTATGGCAGAAATGCTGGCACAAGGCATGCCAGTGAAACTTGGTGCATATGAACTGTTGGAATGGTTGAAGGAACAGAAGTGGAAGATTGCTCTAGCGACTTCCACGGGTAAAGAAAGCACGATGCATCATCTAAAGTCGGCTGCAATGACGGAATATTTCGATGTAATTGTTACAGGGGATCAGGTGGAACATAGCAAGCCTCATCCGCAGATCTATGAGATCGCTTGTCAGCAATTAGACGTGCCTCCAGCATATGCATATGCGATAGAGGATTCCCCAAATGGTATTCAAAGTGCTTTTGACGCGAATATGCGCGTAATTATGGTGCCGGATATGGTAAAACCGGATCTGTCGCTCCGAATGCGAGTGGTAACAGTCCAGAAGACATTGTTGGATGTGCGGGACTATTTGGAACAATATGGAGAATAATATAAAAGATGAGCGATATGTTTTTGTGCATAACATATCGCTCTAATTGTAAATAAATTGTAAACAATAAGGACGGACTCTTGACGAAATTAGCAGAGATGATATAATAGTGTTAGCACTTGATAAAGGAGAGTGCTAACAGCATTCTCTAGATATTAGAAGAAAGGAGCCGTATCGGCAACGATGCGGAAAAAAGAAATGGAACAAAAACAATTTCAGGCAGAATCGAAGCGGCTGCTGGACATGATGATTCATTCGATTTACACTCATAAGGAGATTTTTTTGCGAGAATTGATCTCTAACGCAAGCGATGCGATTGACAAGCTGTATTTTCGTTCGTTGACAGATGATCGTGTGGGGATGAATAAATCTGATTTTAAAATTTGTTTGGCAATTGATAAAGAAGCACGTACATTGACAATTACAGATAACGGTATTGGCATGACGAAAGACGAGATGGAAGAACATCTGGGTACAATTGCCAACAGCGGTTCTTTGCAGTTTAAGAAAGAAAATAGTTTGTCGGAAGATAGTCAGATCATTGGACAATTTGGTGTCGGATTTTATTCGGCATTTATGGTTGCAAAGCGCGTTACCGTAAAGTCTCTGGCATTCGGTGAGACACAAGCATACCAGTGGCAGTCGGAGGGTGCAGAAGGATATACTGTCGATACCTGCGAAAAGGACAGTGTCGGAACAGAAATCATTCTTGAGCTGCTTGATGACGTGGAGGGTGATGCAGATGGTAACGGCGCTGAAAACTACAGTGAATTTCTGGATCAATACCGTATCCAGAGTTTGGTAAAGCGGTATAGTGATTATATTCGTTTTCCGATTGTGATGGATATGACTAAGAGTCGGAAGAAGGAAGACTCAGACGAATATGAAGATTATATTGAAACGGTAACGCTTAACAGCATGGTACCACTTTGGCATAAGAATAAGAGTGAAATCACTGAAGAGGAATATAATAGTTTTTATAAGGATAAATGCGGTGATTATACAGATCCTTTGTGTCATATGCATGTACGCAACGAGGGTACGATCACATATGATGCATTGATGTATGTACCGTCTCATGCACCTTTCAATTATTATAGCAAAGATTACGAAAAGGGACTGCAGTTATATGCAAACGGCGTTTTAATTATGGAACGTTGTGAAGATCTGTTGCCGGATTACTTCAGCTTTGTAAAGGGCTTGGTGGATTCCGAGGATTTGTCTCTGAATATATCCCGTGAAATGCTCCAGCATGACGCACAGTTGCGGCTGATTGGCAGAAGTATTGAGCGGACGATTAAAAATGAATTGCAGCGTATGATGAAAAACGACCGTGAAAAGTACGAACAGTTCTACCATTCATTTGGTTTGCAGCTTAAATATGGTATTTACCAAGATTATGGCATGCATAAGGAACTGTTGCAGGATTTGCTTTTGTTCCCATCCTCTCATGAAAACGGCAAGCTGACATCATTAAAAGAATACATTGATCGTATGCCGGAAGGACAAGACAAGATTTACTATGCGACTGGTGAGAGTATAGCAAGGATCGAATTGCTGCCGCAGACAGAACAGGTAAAGGACAAGGGGTATGAGATTTTGTACTTTACGGAAAACGTAGATGAGTTTGCGATCCGAATGATGCAGAGTTATCAGGATAAGGCGTTCCAGTCAGTGCTGGACAGCAAGCTGGATCTGGAATCGGAAGAAGAAAAGAAGGCGTTAGAAGAAAAGCAGGAATCCAGTAAGGATATGCTGGAAGCAATGCAGAAAGCGCTGGAGGGCAAAGTGGGCAGCGTGAAGTTGTCTGGTCGTCTGAAGAATCATCCTGTTTGTCTGTCTAATGAAGGGGATTTGTCTATGGAGATGGCAAAGACTCTCAATGCGATGCCGGGTGCAGAGGGACAGCAGTTACAGGCACAAACGGTTCTTGAAATCAATCCGGAGCATGCAATTTATAAAACATTGATGGAACTCCAAAAGTCTGATCCGGAAAAGCTGGAAGAATATGCAAAGCTGTTGTATGATCAGGCATTGCTGATTGCAGGAATGCCGATTGCTGATCCGGTGGCATTCTCTAATCGCATCTGTAAGCTGATGTAAGATAATACGTTTTGTTATAAAAACAGAGCGATAGTATTGACCGATTTTCGGAATGGTTTTTCGAAAATCGGTCATTTTTTTTGGTAATACGGCATGATGGGATAAAAAGTTATTTGTAGCGTTTTCAAAAAATAATCTTGACATACTGTAATGTGTATGTTATAATATGAATATGAAAATCATTTTCAAATTGAGATCATACAGGGGCATGCCAGTGTCCCTGCTTTTTCTGTAGGAAAGGAAACGGTATGAAACGTAAACTTGCGATGTTGTGTGCGATATGTATTGGAATGGTTGTGTTGGGTGCTGGATGTGGAAAAGCCGCAAAAAGCAGCGGAAAATTGCAGGTGGTATGCACGATTTTCCCCGAATATGACTGGGTGAGGGAACTCACGGCGGGGGTAGACGGAATAGAAGTCACGATGTTGGTGAAAAACGGGACAGATTTGCATAACTATCAGCCATCTGTGCAGGATATTGCTGCGATTTCATCAGCAAATGTGTTTTGTTATGTTGGGGGCGTGTCCGATGCATGGGCGGCAGATGTGCTTCAAACAGCGGCGAACGACACGATACAGACGGTTTCGCTGGTAGAGGCAGCAGATGCGGATGAGGAAGTGATTGTTGAAGGGATGCAGGAGGAACATGATCACGATCATGATGATGGCACGGAGAATTATACAGCCGTAGAAGTGGATGAACATGTGTGGCTGTCACTGGAGCGTGCAGTACAGTGTTGTCAAGCTATACGGGATGCCCTAGTGAAGGCAGATCCCGTACATGCACAGCAATACAAGCAAAACTGTGAAGCATACACAGCAGAGTTAAATGCGTTAGATGAAAAATATGAGACTATGACGGAACATGGTGTGCGAGATGTTATTGTTGTACCGGACAGATTTCCGTTTCGTTATTTGGCAGATGATTATGACCTGACGTACTATGCTGCATTTCCGGGGTGTTCTGCGGAGACAGAGGCGAGTTTTGAGACGATCGCGTTTCTTGCTGAAAAGGTGCAGTCATTGCAGCTGCCCTGCGTATTAGTAACAGAAACAAGTGATCAGTCATTGGCGAAAACAGTGCTGAAAAATGCAAATTCTGATGGAGAAATATACACGCTGCATGCAATGCAATCCGTATCTCAGCAACAAGTGGAGGAGGGCGTCACATATCTTTCCATTATGGAGCAGAATCTGACGGTGCTACAGGAGGCACTGACAGCACAGTGAGAGGAGAAGAAGGGACTATGGCACAGTTGACTTGTACGGATCTGACGTTGGGATACGAGGGGGTGCCGGTAGTGACGCATTTGTCTTTTTCTGTGGAAGCCGGTGCTTATTTATATATTGTAGGGGAAAATGGTTCCGGGAAAAGTACATTGATGAAAGCAATACTGCGGTTAAAGGCACCAATGAGCGGAACCATTGAGACAGGAGACGGATTGCATCCGGATGAGATTGGGTATTTGCCCCAACAGACAGCGGTGCAGCGGGATTTTCCGGCATCGGTGGAGGAAATTGTGCGTTCCGGCTGTTTGAATCGGAGCGGTTTTCGTCCATTTTACAGCAAAAGGGAAAAAGCATTGGCGGTTCGGAATATGGAACGTCTTGGTATTGCGCATTTGGCAAAATGTTGTTATCGTGAGCTTTCCGGTGGTCAGCAGCAGCGCGTGTTGCTTGCAAGAGCACTTTGTGCTACACAAAAAATGTTGCTGTTGGACGAACCGGTTACTGGTTTGGATCCAAAAGCACAGACAGAATTATATGAACTGATTGCCGAGTTAAACAAAAGAGATGGTATTACGATTCTGATGGTGTCGCATGATATGGAGGCAACGGCAAAATATGCTTCACAGGTGCTTCATATCAGCAAGACACCTTTGTATTTCGAAAGCAAGGAAGCATATTTGCAAAGTAAAATCGGACAGGCGTACATGGGAGAGGGGACGGTAGAAACATGAGTATCTTGGAAGAATTAAGAGGATATTTGTCCTTTTCTTTTGTCCAATATGCACTGATTGCAGGCGTTTTAATCGCATTGTGTTCTTCTCTTCTTGGAGTGACATTGGTGCTTAAGCGTTTTTCTGTCATCGGAGATGGACTTTCCCATGTGGCATTTGGTGCATTGGCTATTGCAACAGTGCTTCGGTTGAATAATAATATGGTGTTGGTTATGCCCGTCACCGTTGTTTGTGCCATTATACTGCTTTGTGCCAGTCAGAATGCCAAAATAAAAGGAGATGCTGCAATTGCCATGCTTTCTGTCAGTGCTCTGGCAATCGGGTATCTTGTACAAAATTTGTTTTCTGCATCTGCAAATATTTCGGGAGATGTATGCAGTACGCTGTTTGGTGCTACACTAATCCTGACGCTGTCACAGACAGATGTATGGATCTGTACAGGGATGTCAGTAGTGGTTATTGCCATATTTCTTTTATTTTACCATAAAATTTTTGCGGTGACATTTGATGAAACATTTGCGGCTGCTACGGGGATCCGCGCTAGGGCGTATAATTTACTGATTGCGGTCGTTACAGCGGTGATCATCGTGCTTGCGATGAATTTGGTGGGTTCCCTTTTGACATCGGCACTGATTATTTTTCCGGCACTTTCTGCTATGCGGCTGTTCCGTAGTTTTCGAGGCGTGATACTTTGTGCAGCTGTGTTATCCGTTGTTTGTGCTGTGATTGGAATCGCCATTTCAATTTTAGCATCGACGCCTGTTGGGGCTACCATTGTTGCAGCAGATTTGGCAGTATTTCTGCTTTGTTGCGGTGCAGGTGCTTTTGTAAAAAGAGTATAGTGAAAATAAAACTGTGGTGGATTTGCAGAAAAATGCACATCTGCGACAGTTTTTGTTTTGCAGATGAATTGACATGCTTTGCAGGAAATGGTATAATGAAGCCGTAAGAAAAGATGGATAAACCATAGAAGAGTGTTACAGAGATTTTCGCATAAGCCAGTGAAAAAATTGGTTTTAAAGTAGGAAAGCGGGAAATATATAAACAAGGAGCGTCTTTGGTATCAAAGTGAAATTTGTATGGACGATGCTAAACAGATAGAAAGGGGGAAATGATGCGATTACGATTTTTGATGCTCATTCCAGAACTAATATTATTGTATTTTTTTGTGATGCCGATTACGAAGCGTATTTGTAATCCTGGAAATATATTGGGGATCTTAGTTTGTCTCTTACTTATGGTGATTACCATTATACCGAGCTGGTTTGGAGAAAAGCTGCGGCATCTATGGAACTGCATTGGCGGAAAAATTGGACTGATTATAGCAGCAGTTTTGTTGATAGCCGCAATTGTGTTTTGTAGTGTCATGTCTGTGCAAATGGTTCGGGCAATCTATCACCAACCAGAAACACCACAGACAGTGGTAGTACTGGGATGCAAAGTAAAAGGAACAAAGCCTAGCTTGATGCTGACAAGACGGTTGAAGGCAGCAAAGACATATTTAGAGGAGCATTCGGAAGTACTTTGCGTAGTGACAGGTGGTCAAGGAAGCGGAGAAGATATTTCGGAAGGTCAGGCAATGAAATCATGGTTGGTGGAAAACGGAATCGCACAAGAACGGATATTGGTGGAGAAAGAATCTAGAGACACGGAAGAAAACCTGCGGAATACGGCAGAAATACTAAAAATGCATGGATTGGCAAACGAAGTGGTCATTGTGACAGACGGTTTTCATGAGTACCGTGCAGGATTGCTTGCAGAAAAAGAGGGGTTGGTAGCATATGCTTACCCAGCAAAAACACGTGCGCTTTTTGTGCCAACGTATTGGGTGCGGGAATGGATGGCGCTGTTTCAACTGTTTGTGTTTGGGCATGGATGATGGCGGATAATGAATTTATTTGTTGCATTATTGAGAGGAGTGCTTTCAGATGGAATTAGAACAACTAACCCCCAGGGTGTACCATTTGCCATTTTCACATAGTGATGACCGCCCTAGTTTGGGCTATGTGCGTGGTGATCGTTTTGCTATGATGATAGATGCCGGCAATTCGCCGCATCAGGTGGAACTGTTTCTGAGGGCGGTGGAGTCTGCTGGATTTCGACATCCCGATTTTGTGGCACTGACCCATTCACACTGGGATCATTGCTTTGGTCTGCATGCATTGGAGATACCATCTATTGCATGTGTGCAGACCAGACAATCGTTGGAAATGGTATCTAAATTACAGTGGACACCGGATGCATTAGAGAAAAATGCCGAAAAAGGGATTGTGCCCCGAGAATGTGTGCCCCGTATTCGGTTGCATTACCCGCAGTTGGAGAAAATTCGAATTGCACTGCCTACAATCATTTATCAGGAGCAAATGACTGTTGATTTGGGAAATTGTACCTGTGTTTTGAAACGGGTGACCAGCCCTCATGCCAGAGATACGGTTGTGATATGGGTAAAAGAAGAACAGATGGCGTTTTTGGGAGATGCTGTCTATCAGGAACTGGCGGGAGATACATGGGTGGAACGTCCAAAGAAATTACGAATGTTGATGGAACAACTGGAACCAATGGGGTTTCAGCTCTGTCAGCCAGCTCATCAAAAGGCAATGACGAAGACGGAATTGTTTTCTTGGTTTCAGAGGCGTCTGCAAAAGACAGAGACGATGTCAGAAATTGCGGATGCAAATGCATAAATCACGTGCAAACTTTCTGACACCTGTGTTAAGGTAATGCCACATAATCGATGGCTTATATCTTTTTCGCATTTTTGCCTGCATATTTTCGGCATGATATAAAAATCGCTTGACGAACGTTATATGTTGATACACGTTTTTGCAATCTGAAAAAAACTTGATCGTGAATTGTATGGCACAATTTATCTGGGCTTGCCTTACAGTATTTAATTGAATTGTCCGAATAGGAGTTTTCTTTTTTATGTGTATAAATGATGTTTGTAAATTCACACATATGTTTAATGTGAACTCCCTTTTAAAAATGCCCGTTTCGGAAACGAAAACGGGCATTTTTATCTTTAAATCATTATGACAATATTTGTGAAACGGTATTATTTTTCTTTGTGATTCTTTCAAAGAAGATACCGATGAAAAATGCCAATACATCACCGAAAGTAGAAATGATCCGCATAGTGACAGCATATAGCATAATGGTATCAGTTTCCATAAAATTGCCGCACATAAGTACCATAATTGCTTCTCGAATCCCTATACCACCGGGGGCACCGGGGGTGATAAAACCAATGATCCAAGAGAATAGATAGGTGCCTAAAAAGAGTCCAAGCTGATCGGCGGGAACGCCAAACAGAAGAATTGCTGGAAGGGCATACATGGCGGTAGAAACGATGTATTGTACAATATACATGAAAAAGACCTGCAAAATACGAAGAGCAGTGTCTTTGCGCAGAAGTTTTTGGTATTTCTTCAGATATTTCTGGAGAATATTTCGGCATTTCCATCGCAGAATACAGGTCAGAAGGATAACGACTATAACGCCAATGCCCAGAACAATGAGAAAGTTGGTGTAATAAGTCTGGATCAATTGTAGCATATTTTTCCCCATGAGAATGACGATAAGAATAAGTGGTGTAATGAGTGTGAAAACGATGTCCAGTACAGTAGCGCATGCCACATCTACATGGCTGATTTGCAAATCGGCGGCAATCTGATTTCGTCCTACAAATTGAAAGACGTTGCCGGGAACGTATTTCATTAAATTGGATTTAGTGTAGACTGGTAGCGCACTTTTGGCAGGGATACGGGTGCCGGATAAGATGCGAATAAACCGCAGCCACGGTAAACTCATAAAGAGTATGACGGCTGCTTGTACTACGGTGCAGATGGAAATAACAGTGAGAGGTTTCACACCGGCGAAAAGTGACCAGTCCACCTCCATGGTCACGATTTTTTTGATAACAAAAATTAGCGCGATTACAGTAATAATGGTACCGATGAGCTTATAGTATTTTTTTAGAAAACGCATGAAAATTCCTTTCTTTGCAAAACAGTGGAAATTAGAGGCATTGAATGGGATAATACCTTAATTCCAGAAAGCGATGGAATACTGACATTTATTGTATCATGTTTCAGTCTTGATGTCAAATCTTCCAAAAAACATGCTGCGTGGTGAGGAGGATATAATGTAAAATGACAAAACTGTTTGTGACATGAGAAAGCAAAAAATGAGCAAAATATGTAAATGATTTTATGACAAATGACAAAAAACAGCAGTTAAATGTAAAGCTAAACTGGATAAAAGGCATATTGTAGTGCGATTCATGCCATAAAAACAGAGAAATACGGAAAACCGTACTTGACGAGCGGAAAAAAATATAGTACAATGAAGGAGAAAGAAACACAGGATCCTATTGTAAGGGCTGTATGAACACTATGCCAATAGATAAGAAGGATCGCAGTGATTCCTGAAATTTTTTGTGTGAAGGAGAAAAGATTTATGCTAAATCATCATGAGACATATACGGTAAAGACGATTTCCCCCAATGTGCAGGTGGGAGACATTGTTTATGTAAAGACATTGGACTCTGGTTCTCATGCGGTAGGAGAAGTGCTGGAGACATATGCACACGGGATTCATGTCATGCTGTATATGGCAAAGCCCATCGATGAAACCACTTATGAAGTGGTACGAAAATTATACCCGGAGTTTGTCAATATCAATATGTCCAAATAAACCAAGCGAAGAATGTTAGTCGTAGCCGTATGGAATTGCCATGCGGCTATTTTTTGTAAACAAAAAATCTAGTGCAGTACATAATTGATAAAAACGGATCAGAGAATGGGATAAGATCAGTCAATAGGCACTTCTAAGGTACTCCGGCACGAAAACACACTGTAGTTGTGTATGTATCGATTTGTATAGTTTCCGCGCTATTTCCAAGAACGCCGATACATTCCGTATCGGTTTTAGCTTTGCTTTGGGTATGTATCATTTAACAAAAAGAACGCGGTATGTTTTGCGTTTGGCAAGGTTTTGGAATAGCGAAAATGGCGTGCATTTGGGACATTTGACCAGCGTCATATTGCTTTAGAAGTGCCCCAAAGTACTATAGGAGGCACGGCTATGGAAATAACATGGAAAACTCTGCTGAAACGTGGAATATTGGTATTGACTGCAAGCTGCGTCAGTGTTGCAGCAATATATTTTGGCGGGACGAAGATCCAGCGGGCAGTTTCCACTATGACAGCACCGAAAAAGGAGACACCGGTAATTGTGTTGGATGCAGGGCACGGTGGCATAGACGGCGGCTGCTCTTCTGCAAACGGTGTACCGGAAAAAGGAATTAATCTACATATTTTGTTGACATTGCGAGATATGCTGCGTATGGAAGGTTACACCGTCGAAGTAACACGGGACACAGACCGGAGCATTCACGATGAAGGGATAGAAGGCATTGCCAATCA
>CASEVP010000080.1 GCA_949291345.1 uncultured Ruminococcus sp. | reverse complement strand
AAAACATCAAGATCAAAACCGAAAGCATGGGCAAAAGCCGCATCAATCTTTTCCATTATTAATCTCCGTGATTTTATTCTCAGAATCCAGCCTGTGAAGCTTGCAGGAAATCTGGTAGAATGTCAGCCTTCCAAGGAATACGATACCTTTTCACCACACGCTCAAGCATTCATTTGAGTGGATAATCCTGGTAATTAACAAACATCCCCTCGCAATGAGTGGTCAATCCTTTTCGCTGTACTGACGTTAAAGATTTCTGACTGTTACTTATCTTTTATTCTTTCTTTCCTGCCGCTTCTCTCTAGCCTCTTCTTCGCATTTTTTGCTGCAATACTGCCCTGGAGAGCTCACTCCATTTCTGCTTGCTTTCAGCATTTCGTATTCCTTGCCGCAGTTGTTACATATACAGGTAATTACGCCCAACATTGGAGTCTCCTTTTACTGTTAAACCTGATTCGTATCATCGAATAAATCAAGCATGTTGGATGTTGCATGTGCTATGACATTCTGTGATGTACTGACGAGTTTTCCACAGCATTCGCTTACCTGATCCAGATCTTCGTTCAGTTCTCCAAATCCGTATGGTCTACCTTCTTTCTCGCAGTCGTATCCTCTTATAGCTCCGAGAATGCCGCCGTTCAATATAAATGATTTGATACCCATGTTACTTTCCTCCTAATGCTTTGTTGGCAATTGCAGCTCCTGCAACTGCGACAGCAATACCGATTATGATTCCGGGAAGTCCTGCAATTACGCCACCAGTAGCTGCCCCAGCTGCTACAGTTCCAATTGCTTTTGTCTTATCATCCATATTTTACCTCCGTAACACTTTTCTATTCTCAGTTTCATCAGGGATGTGATAGCTAATCAAGGAGTTTTATAGGTTATTTGTTTCGTTTGTCCTTTTGCGTCTCAGCATATGAAACGCTAGGGCATTATAGTGTGTATTGCGGGGAGACTGAAGAAATTATGTAATGGCTTTCTGGGTAGCAGTGGAATCTAGGAGGATGAATGGAAAAGAAGAAAATCAAATCATTGATATTTGAAGCTTGCCATTTTTATGGACTTGATATTACATGTAAGAAACTTGTTTCAGCACGGAACTTTGTCAGATACTCTGGAGAAATAAAAAGTAAAAAGAATTTTCCTTCTTTCTTTGTGGAAGAATATCTTTCTTATAGAACTCGAACCGCTGTTTTCGTAGATGTAAATCGCAAAGGCGAGCAATTTCACATTGATATCTCCAAGCCTGTTTTCAAAGCTTTAACATATGATGAAGCAATATCAAAAGGAGAACTCGGTTGGAATTTTCCTATTCTCTTGGGAGAAAAGACGAATGGGAAAATCATGTCAACTGATTTGAAAATTGCAAAACATATTTTCGTTGCAGGTAATGATGGATATGGAAAAACAAACATGCTTAATGTTTTCCGGAAAACATTAACCGAAGCAAATGGAAAAGAAAAACTTATTCTATTCACTGTAGATCTGGCTTCGGGTGATATTGATTGCAATGATAGTGAA
>CASEVP010000079.1 GCA_949291345.1 uncultured Ruminococcus sp. | reverse complement strand
AAGCGATTTTAATATGAAGAGCTCACGCAAGAAAGAAAAACCATATCTGGAACGGGACATCAGTTGGATGTATTTTAACCGACGCATCCTGCAGGAAGCTACACGCACGAACGTACCATTATTGGAACGCCTGGCTTTCCTCGGCATTTATTCCAATAACCTGGATGAATTTTTCAGAGTACGGATTGCTACACAAAACCGGATTGCGGAATGTACAGATCGGTCTGCCATCGCAGAAAAAGAAAAAGCCAAACGGATACTCCGCCAAATTGGCAAACTAAATGCAAAATACATAAAAGATTATGAGGCAGCCATTGAACAAGTAACTTCTGACCTCAAGAAAGAAAACATATATATCATTTCAGATTCAGATGTGACACTTGAACAATTGGAGGTTATCCGGAATTACTACAAGAAAAACATTAACGGATTCATTACCCCAATCTGGTTCTCTGCCATCAAATCACTTGACAATGAAAATGATGAAAACATCTACCTTGCAGTCAAACTGAGCAAAGATTCCGGACGGACACAATCAGAGTATGCATTCCTTGAACTACCGGTCAATCTGTGTGGACGATTCATCAGACTACCGGATAACAACGGGAAAAAATACCTGATGTATCTTGACGATGTGATACGTTGCTGCCTACCACTGGTCTTTGAAGGACTGGAATATACCCATTATGAAGCATACGCTTTCAAATTCACACGCGATGCTGAAATGGAGATTGACAATGACCTTCGTTCTGGCATGCTGCAAAAAATATCAAAAGGGGTAAAAAGCCGCAGGAATGGCGAGCCGCTTCGTGTCATCTATGACGGAAATATGCCAAAAGACCTATTGAGGAAGGTTCTCAAGAAATTACATTTAGACACCCAGGATACGGTCATTGAAAGTGGCAGGTATCATAATCATAAAGACCTGATGCGTTTCCCTGATTGTGGCAGAAACGATTTACGATATCCGGAATGGACACCTATCCTGAAGAAGGAACTGGATGGTCCGGATAGTTTATTGAAGAAAATTCAGGAAAAGGACCGCTTCATACATGTGCCATATCACAGTTTTGACTCCTATATCAGAGTTCTCCAGGAAGCGGCTATCAACAAACATGTATCCAGTATCAAGACAACACTCTATAGACTGGCCAAAGATTCAAAAGTGGTAAAATCCCTTATTGGTGCTGCCCGCAACGGGAAAAAAGTAACCGTTGTCATTGAATTGCTGGCACGATTTGATGAAGCATCCAATATCAACTGGTCCAAACGAATGCAAGATGCTGGTATCAAGGTTATTTTTGGAGTTGAAGGTTTAAAAGTACATTCAAAAATAACACACATTGGCATGAAAAGCGGTAAAAATATCGCATGTATCAGTACAGGCAATTTCCATGAAGGAAATGCGAAAACATATACGGACTGCATGCTGATGACAGCCCATGCCAAACTCGTAAAAGACGTTGAACAAGTATTCAATTTTATTGAACGTCCTTATTCACCAATACGCTTCAAGAATCTACTTGTTTCGCCCAATGAAATGAAGAATAAGTTTATCACACTTATCAACAACGAGATTAAAAATAAGAAAGCAGGGAAAACGGCCTATATAAAAATCAAAATCAATCACATTACCGACCCTGACATAGTAAACAAGCTATACGAAGCTGCTGCTGCCAGTGTCACAATCGAACTGCTGGTAAGGGGCAATTGTTCACTCATGACCGATACGGAAAAAGTACACAACAGCATACGAATCATAGGTATAATAGACCGCTATCTGGAACATTCGCGCATTTTCATTTTTGCCAATGGAGGTGATGAAAAAATATTCATGGGCTCTGCCGATTGGATGCCACGTAACCTGGACAACCGCATTGAAGTCATCACTCCGGTATATGATCCCGCTATTAAAGGAGAACTGAAACGTATTGTCGAATACGGCTTAAAAGACAACATGCAAGGCAGGGTGGTAGACGGGAACGGCAATAACCAATTTATGAAAAGAGAAAACAATGAACCGGATTTCCGCTCACAAGAAGCTCTCTATATGGATTACCTTAAAGAAAACATCTAAGAAAACTACGACGCTATGGACAACAAAAATTCAAATGTGCATTATGCAGCAATTGACATAGGCTCAAATGCCGTTAGACTACTAATCAAACAAGTGGAAGAAGATATAGAAGGGAAAGCCGACTTCAGAAAAGAAATGCTGCTACGAGTACCTTTACGATTGGGATTTGACGTTTTTGCCATGGGAAAAATCAGCGAAGAAAAAGAAAAAAACCTGATGCGACTGATGAAAGCCTTCCGACACCTGATGAAAATATATAATGTAGAAACATTTAGGGCATGTGCAACATCTGCTATGCGTGATGCCGAAAATGGGAAAGACATCATCAAACGCATCAAGAAAAAGACCGACATTGACATTGAAATTATTGACGGGCAAGAAGAAGCAAAAACCATCTATAACAATCACAATGAATACATGGATGACAGAAACGGAAATTACATGTACGTGGACGTAGGAGGTGGAAGCACAGAAATCAACTTACTGTCTCAAGGAACTTTAGTTTGCAGTCGCTCATACAATATTGGAACCGTCAGATTTCTCAATCAGGCTGTAGCTGAAACGGAATGGGAAAGACTTAAAAACGACATGCAGGAATTGGCTACTTCATACGAAAAAACCAACATTATCGGTTCGGGCGGAAACATCAATAAGCTATACAAACTGGCAGACAAAAAGGACAAGCGCAAGCAAAGGATAACAGTGGAAACACTTAAAAAATTACATGAAGAATTGAAAGCCATGTCTGTGGAAGAGCGAATGGAAAAATACCAACTCAAACCAGACAGAGCAGATGTGATTGTTCCTGCCGGTAATATATTCCTAAACATAGCAGAATGGATACATGCTACATACATCTATGTCCCTGTTATTGGATTAGCCGACGGTATCATTGATGAATTATATTTACAACACAAACAAAAA
>CASEVP010000078.1 GCA_949291345.1 uncultured Ruminococcus sp. | reverse complement strand
TTGAAAATTCAAATCACAGGAGATGGAACATTTGCGTATGAGACGAATCTGGATGTTGGTGGCAGCGGGGACCATGCTGACAGGGTGTACAAAAATAGAACAGGAATCATTCGAAGATGAAGTTGCATCTGTTGCTACTTCTGTGACGCAGTTACAGTCACAGAAGGAACCCGTTGCGCAGTATGCGTCAGTTGCATTGCAAATACCGGAGATTCAACGCCAGGATGTTTTTCTCAAACTGGAAGCAGAGGATACCGCACTCCCGGAAAAATGTTCGGTTGCTATTGATCCCAGACAGGGTTATTCCGGAGAAGGATATGTTAGCGGTTTAAATACAGAAAATCAGTCAATTCTGACGTTTACAGCGGAGATACCAGCAACACAGCATTATGATATTACCGTGGTTGTGGGCGCTGGAGCAGCTTCAAGCTGTAAAATTTTGATGGACGGAGAACCAGTCTATACATTGGTGACCGATGGCACAGAAAATTTTATTCGGGTAACTGTTCAGGGAATCTTTTTGAGTGAAGGAACACGAAAATTGGAGATTGTGCCTGTAGACGGTGTATTGGATATTGATTGCGTGGAACTTGTGAATAACACTAGTCTATATGATGCTTCTTCTGAAATTGCATCGAATCCTGTGAATCCGGACGCAACAGAAAAAACGAAACAATTGTATCATTTTTTACGAGAACAATATGGTTCAAAAATTATTACCGGACAGTATGTTTCTGGTGGTGATAATGTAGAACTGGAGGATATTTATCAAATTACCGGAAAGTATCCTTTGATACGTTTTGCGGATTTAAATGCATATTCGCAAAATGGTGGTAATCCTGAAAAGGCAACGGCAATTGCGGATAGCATTGCTTGGGCGGAAGAAGGAGGCGTAGTGGGACTTTCATGGCTCTGGAATGCACCCACTGGAAACGGTACTATTTATCAGGAAGGAGTTTCTTTTTCACTGAAACTGGCAATGACTGAAGAAAATATTGCAACCGTAAGTCTAGAACAAATTGGACAGATGGAGCAAGAGGGAAAGATTTCTCAGAGCTGCTATGAGTTGATTTCAGATATTGATGCAATGGCAGAAACGCTGAAACCGTTGGCACAGGCGGATATTCCGGTGCTTTGGAGACCGCTGCCTGAGGCAGGAGGCGGTTGGTATTGGTGGGGAGCTGATGGTGCAGATGCCTATCAGTGGCTTTGGGATTTACTCTATACCCGTATGACATTGTATCATAAGCTGAATAATTTGCTTTGGATATGGAATGGACAGAGCAGCAGTTATTTGGTGGATAATGCCCAATACGATATTGCATCGTTGGATTTGTATGTAGAACAGTCAGAGGAATACGGTAGTCGTTATGAACAATATGTGGCGTTACGTAATATGTCTCCTGGAAAAATTCTTGCCATCAGTGAAGCAAGCACATTGCCAGATATGAATACCATGTTTCGAGACAATGCGGTTTGGTCATTCTGTGGTTTGTGGTATGCACCTTATCTTGGGGAGTATACCAGTGAAGAGACATTAATTGCTTTTTATAATTCGGAGGGCTCTCTGACAAGAGAGGATTATCCGCCTTCTACAACATAGATATGTGTATTGTTGTTTTAAAAGCATTGTTTGTATGTCGATTTGTATCAAGTATTTATGAACGTTTCGTAAGAAACGTTCTTTTTTATTTTTTCAAAAAAATTTGCTAATGGGTATTGACATATATCTCTAATTCTGATATAATGAACATATGAACAATTATTCAAATAAAGGAGCGAAAGAAAATGAAAAAAATATTTCGAATGGAGAATTTAGACTGCGCAAATTGTGCGGCAAAGATGGAGACAGCGATTGCTAAACTGGATGGAGTTGAATCGGTGAACATTAGCTTTATAACACAAAAGTTGATCGTTGAGGCGGATGAGGCAGATTTTCCAAAGATTATGAAAGCGGCACAGAAGTGCGTAAGAAAGGTGGAACCGGACTGTAAGATCATTTTGAATTAATGGACTGATGTAGAAAACGTTATTACTTTTGAAAATAGATGCTATTTTTCAGAATATTTTTATTTGTTCGGGGCGTGCAATACAGAGTGGAGTGATTGGGAATGTTGAGACAGCAAAAAATAATTTTGACAAGAATCATAACAGGAGCAGTTCTGTTTGTGGCGGCGATTATTGTGACCCATTTCATGGAATTGCAGTGGTGGGTCAATCTTATTGTTTTTTTAGCGATATATATGATTCCAGGGTGGAGCGTTCTGGTCAAAGCAGCCAGAAATATCGTGCATGGGCAAATGTTTGATGAAAATTTTTTAATGGCGATTGCATCAATAGCAGCGTTTGCCATAGGGGAATATCATGAAGCAGTGGAAGTTATATTGTTTTATCAGGTTGGGGAACTATTTGAAAAAATTGCAGTGGGAAAATCCCGGCGTGCTGTGTCTGACTTATTGAATTTATGCCCGGATGAGGCAACGGTGTTGCGGGATGGAAAGCCGCAGACAGTGCTGATTGAAGAAGTTGCTGTAGGGGAATATATTCTGGTAAAGCCTGGAGAAAAGATTCCATTAGACGGTGAAATCAGTAAAGGACAGACCACAGTGGATACTGCCGCATTAACAGGAGAATCGATGCCCGCAATGGTGCAAACCGGTGATGCAGTTTTTAGTGGCTGTATGAATTTGAGCGGTGCGATAGAACTGCTGGTGACCAAACCGGCATCAGAATCGACGGCGGCAAAGATCATGGAAATGGTAGAGCAATCTTCATCTATGAAGGCAAAGACAGAGCAGTTTATTACCAAATTCGCCCGTTACTATACGCCATGTGTAGTTATAGCCGCAGTGATTTTGGCACTATTGCCGCCTCTTTTCACAGGGCAGCCATTTTCTGAGTGGATCTATCGTGCATTGACCTTTTTGATCATTTCCTGTCCTTGCGCGCTGGTAATCTCTGTACCGCTAAGTTTTTTTGGTGGAATTGGAGCGGCTTCCAAGCACGGTATTTTAGTGAAGGGAAGTAATTATCTAGAAGTATTATCACGAGTGCAGACGGTTGTAATGGATAAGACAGGGACGCTGACAGAAGGAAAATTTCATGTAGTTGAACAGCATGCAGAAGGAATTGACAAAGAGACGCAGCTGGAATTAGCAGCACTTGCTGAATCTTCTTCGAATCATCCCATAGCACAATCGCTGCGAGATGCATATGGAAAACCTGCTGATTTGCAGAGGGTTTCTAATGTGCAGGAAAAAGCAGGATACGGGGTTTCAGCAACAGTGGATCAGAAGAAAGTACTGGTAGGAAACCGTGTTTATATGGAAAATGCCGGTATAATGGTGAAGAATTCGGATGAAATGGGAACAGCAGTGCATGTGGCGGTAGATGGGAAATATGCAGGATATATTGTTATTGCAGATCAATTAAAATCGGGTGCACCAGCAGCAGTGGAAATGTTGCGAAATGCCGGTGTGACATGTGTTTCAATGTTGACAGGTGACAGCGAGAAAGTTGCCAATCAAGTCGGAACGCAGCTGCAGCTTGATGAAGTTCACGCAAAGTGTCTGCCGGGAGACAAGGTTAATTATATGCAACAATATCGGGAAAAACTTGAGAGGGGAAAAACACTGGCGTATGTCGGAGATGGTATGAATGATGCTCCAGTTCTTGCTCAGTCCGATGTTGGCGTAGCGATGGGTGGATTAGGTTCCGATGCGGCGATTGCTGCGGCAGACCTAGTGATACTGGACGATGATTTATCAAAACTGAGTACGGCATTACAGATTGCTAGGAAGACTATGCGGATTACTCGGGAGAATATTGTATTTGCATTGGGAGTAAAAGCGGTTGTGTTGGTGTTGGGTGCGCTGGGTATTGCACATATTGGTGCGGCAGTGTTTGCCGATGTGGGTGTTTCAGTTATTGCGATCATCAATGCAATGCGAACCTTGCGGATTCCAAAAAAATAAAGAAACACAAACAGGTTGTGCTTCAGAAACGCATTCATTTTTTCGCTAGATGTTTTAAACATGCTTTTAGTTAATAGTAATTGGAAAAGAGTTGCTGCACAAAATGCGGCAACTCTTTTCCAATTATATGGAGAAAATGAAAATAAATATAAAATCTGAATAGACAAACTATTTTTTATTTGTATTAAAAAGTAATGTTTTTTGGAACATTTATGCGGGGTGTATAAAAAGAGAAATGATAACAAATGGGAAAATGAAGCAGAAAGCAAGACAATTTTTCTTGACATAAGAAAAATATTGTAGTATAATAAAATTAACCGCCGCTCTGTTGCAGGAGTGAGATGCGGAATCATGAACAGACATGAAAGCAATGTTGTACAAAACAAGTCGGCTGGCGATAATATACCTTTTGGAGTGAAAGCTGCACAGTAATGGTATATGTTTTGCACACAATTGTTTTTGATACGTTTATTGGAAGTCATGTCGAAATTATGCAACGAATTTCAAAGAAAAGGAGCAAGTACATATGCTGCTCGATAAATATCTGCCACGCATAGAGTTTGATAGTTACGAGGATTTTAAAGAGAATTACCGTGTAAATGTACCGGAAGATTTTAATTTTGGATTTGACATTGTCGATGAATGGGCAAAATCGGAGCCGGAAAAGAAGGCTTTGGTTTGGTGTGATGACGAAGGCGAAGAACGAGAATTTACATTTACAGATATTTCTAAGTTATCCAATCAGGCGGCTAATTATTTTTTAAGCCTTGGCATTCGCAAAGGGACTGTTGTAATGCTGATATTGCGTCGCCGTTGGGAATATTGGGTGTGTGCGGTTGCATTGCACAAGATCGGAGCTATTTTGATTCCTGGCTCTTTGCAACTGGCAAAAAAAGATTTGATTTATCGTGGAAATAGTGCGAAGATTCATACAATGGTTTGCGTTGACGATCCCTATGTATTGGAACAGGTCGAAAAAGCACAGCCTTCTGTACCTAGCATTCAGCATAAGATTGTGATAGGAAAACCGCATGATGGTTGGCATGATTTTCATCAAGAAGTTAAACGTTTCTCTATGGAATTTGCACGGCCAACTGGAGCAGATGCAACAACGGCAATGGATACGATGGTTGTATATTTTACCTCCGGTACTACGGGTGATCCGAAGATGGTGCAGCATAATTATACTCATCCGTTAGGACATATTGTGACAGCAAAATATTGGCAGCAGGTTGAAGAAAATAAACTGCATATGAGTGTTTCTGATTCTGGCTGGGCAAAATTTGGCTGGGGAAAAATTTATGGACAGTGGATCTGCGGTGCTGTGATTTTTGCTTATGATATGGGGAAATTTGTGCCGTCTCATTTGTTGCAAAAGATGCAGGATTATAAATTGACTACATTCTGTGCACCGCCGACAATGTATCGTTTTATGTTGCAAGAAGATGTGGCCTCCTATGATCTTTCCAGCATTAAGAATTTTGCGACAGCTGGGGAACCACTGAACCCGGAAGTATATTATCGTTGGAAAGAACTGACTGGTAAAGAGATTCGGGAAGGTTTCGGTCAGACGGAAGGAACGGTTTTGATTGCTAATTTTCCGTGGATTTCTCCAAAACCCGGTTCGACTGGAAAGCCATCTCCGTTATATGATATCACACTGCTTTCGGAAGACGGTACGCCGGCGCACGATAATGAACAAGGCGTGCTAGTGATGCAGAACTTGCAAAAATCTTATCCAATTGGTTTGTTTGTGGGATATTATCAAAATCCAGAAGCAACAAAAGAAATTTTAGGGGGAGGCAGCTATTGCCCTCATGATGTTTTTATGCGTGATGCAGATGGCTACTATTGGTTTGTTGGTAGAAATGATGACGTCATTAAATGTTCCGGCTATCGAATTGGACCATTCGAGGTAGAAAGTGCATTGATTGAACATCCGGCAGTTCTTGAATGTGCAATTACAGCTGCACCGGATCCTATTCGTGGACAGGTAGTCAAAGCAACAATTGTTTTGACAAAAGGCTATACCCCCAGTGACGCATTGACAAAGGAATTGCAGAATCATGTTAAGCATACAACAGCA
Organism: uncultured Ruminococcus sp.; assembly: GCA_949291345.1. Classification (GTDB taxonomy): domain Bacteria; phylum Bacillota; class Clostridia; order Oscillospirales; family Ruminococcaceae; genus Ruminococcus_C. Next base: position 3,567 of record CASEVP010000078.1, on the reverse strand, counting down.
CCATATAAGTATCCACGTATTATTGAATATGTAGATGAATTGCCTAAAACATTGGGCGGTAAAATTAAGCGTGCATTGATTCGAAAAGAAGATGCGAAAAAACAAGAAAATGTAAATTAAGAGTGGTATTGTATAAGTATCACTACATTGTAATGAAAATGGAATTGAAAGCGTCGTACCATCTTTGTGGTACGACGCTTTCTAAATATTTGGAGTTGTCAATTAAGTAAAAATGTGATATAATGAGAAAAAAGAGTGTGCTGTATAAAATGCTGGCAATTTTGCCTTATGATCCAATTGATTTTATGAGAATATTGTGTTTGTGGGGGAAAGAAAATGGAGCGGGAACGCATCATATATATTTTGGAATATTTGAGCCATTATACAGACTGCAATAGAGCTGCTACCTTAAAGCAGATAAAGGCGTACCTGGAAAATCATACAAATTTAGGAAAAGTATCTTTACCCAGTATTCGACGGGATATAGCTAGTCTAATTTCTGCCGGAAATCATATTGAGATTGAGCGAGGCGCACATAATATTCATTATTATCGGATGCAGAGTTCGGGGTTTACATTTAACGAAATACGGTTTTTTGTGGATTCGGTTTCTTTCAATCAATTTTTGACAGCAGATCAAAAGCAACGGTTGTTTCATAAATTTGAAGGGATTTGTTCACAAACTGAGGCGCGAAAGTTGATTGCACATATCAAAATGAGTGAAGTTACCCCTCCTTCTTTGGATCTGTTGGATAATCTAGACAGCGTCTACCAGATATTGGAGGCAAAGCGAAAGATAAATTTTGCATATGGAAAATATAATGAGAAACGGCATTTTGTATATACAAAGAAGAAGCGAGATTTGACTCCTTGTAGTGTTGTCTATTACGGAGGACGGTTTTATTTGAAATGTATCAACGGAATGGATGGAAAGATTCGAACATATCGTGTTGATCGAATGCGGGAGATTACTATGGAAGAACCGGTGGAGATTCTGCCGCAATTGCCGAAGGCGCAGGGGGCGGTTGTTGATATTTTTGAACCAGAATACTATGAGGTAGTGAAACTGCGGGTAAATCAGCATCTTTTGGATGATATGCTGGAAAAACTGGGCAAATATGCGTACTTACGACCGGATTTCACAGACGATACATATGTGATTATTCATGCTAAAATTGGGATCAGTTATGGTTTTTATCGGTGGCTGCTGAAATATGGTGATACGGTAGAGGTACTTTCACCACCTAAAATTCGTAAAGAAATCGCCGAAATTGTGCAACATATGGCAAAAATGTATCAAAATGAGATTTCCTTGAAAAACTCTTTAAAAGAAAAGTTATGAGGATGAGATCGAATGACTTTTTTGTATCGAAAAAAATCGGACAACATATTTCTATGATGTCCGATACAGGGTGGCATATATAATCTATAGGTTATACATACATTTATTTTGTGTGAACACCCTATAGAAAATGCAAATTTTCTTATTTGGAAAATTGTCAAAAAGCTATTTTTTGTTTCGTTCCTTTGCTAGAAGATCATAGCGATCCATCATTTCCTTGATATCCGGATCGCGAGTCAATCCATATTGCATATGCAGATAGAAACGAATGGCTGGCAAGTCCTTATTTTCAATGGATTCTTTTGCAAGCCCGGTAATAATAGCGATAACATCTTGATTGGCACCAGATTTCATGCCATAGTGTTCAAAAGCTTCTGTGACCTCATCTCTAGTCGGCGGAACAATCTTCTTTTGGGTAATGGTGTGAATGTGGTGCAGTTCTGCTGCAACAAAAGGATGGTCGGCATAGATGAGACTTTCATAATAGAAACACACAGCACGATCATAGTCTTTTACTTCTACGCAGTAATAACCAAGATTGCAGTAGCAACGAGAAAGTTGTATTGGAGTGACAGCAACCTCAATGGTTTCTTTGATAACAGAGAGCAACATATCTGGCTGTCGCAATATCTTGTAGCATTCTGCCAGTTCGAAATAGGCATCTGTGTTCATTGGATTGTAGCGAATGGCATCGTTGATAACACGAGCTGCTTCTTCAGCACGTCCCAATTCCAAGAGATTGTATCCGTGTAGGAGAACCATCTGGGAAAGGTCAAATACAGGTCTTACTAGTTTTTTGGACGGACGGTAGAAGTTTAAGTACATCTGGTGTTCCAGTGTATTGCGCATGCTGAGATAAACTTCCTTTTCTGTTTCCCGATAATTCATACGGATTTTGGTATACAGAGCCTCTGTTAGACGAAAAGATTCTTCGATTTGTTTGTTTTTGCTCAGCTTATTTGCTTCATCAAACACCACATCCAATCGTTTGCCATCAATATACATCATTTTGTTGAGTAACTCACGCTTATCATCGGGCATGATCTCATATGCCAAATCTGCAATGGCACTGCCGATTTCTTTGGCATTTTTCGCATTTTTGTACTTTTCAGCTTCTGCTTCCAGATAGACGATGTCAACGTTATATTCCCCGGTAAGACCGTCTCTTATTTTTTCCATAATTTCATTGGTTGTCATAATTTTAAATTTACTCCTTTGTTGGCAATGTGTCTGTTAGTTCAGCCACATATATATCTTGTTTCTATTATACAAGATTTTTGATAAGAATGCAACCCTTTTTTGTGTAAATTTTCAGAAATTTGTGATTGGCATCATAGGAAGGATGTAATGCAATGAACAAGATCGTGACACAACTGAAAAAAAACCAGAATTTATCTGACGATTTACTGATACAATTGTTGAAGACGTCTGCATGGGATGGCGATTTGTATACAGCAGCCGACAGTGTGCGAAGAGAACAATATGGTACAGCGGTCTATTTGCGTGGATTAATAGAATTTACCAATATTTGTCGAAACAATTGTTATTACTGTGGTATACGGCGGGACAACCCAAATCTACATCGATATCGTCTAACGCAGGATGAAATTCTATCATGCTGTACTGAGGGCTATCGGCTGGGATACCGTACATTTGTACTGCAAGGTGGAGAAGATCCGGGCTTTTCGAATCAGAAATTGTGTGCTATTGTTTCAAGGATTCGTGAGACTTTTCCGGATTGTGCTATTACGCTTTCTGTAGGGGAACGATCAAAGGAAAATTATCGGGCATTGTATCAAGCAGGAGCCAATCGGTATCTATTGCGCCATGAGACGGCAGATGAAGCACATTATCGTAAACTACATCCAATGGAAATGTCACTAGAAAATCGAAAACGTTGTCTTTATTTCTTGAAAGAGATCGGGTTTCAAGTTGGCTCGGGATTTATGGTCGGTTCTCCCTATCAAACTGTTGAACATTTGATAGCAGATCTTCGTTTTTTGCAGGAATTGCAGCCGGATATGATAGGAATTGGACCTTTTTTAACTCAGTATGACACACCTTTTAAACCATTTTCAAATGGTAGTTTTCAAATGACATTGCGGCTTGTTGCTGTGCTGCGGCTAATGTTTCCCTACGCATTGATACCATCTACCACTGCGTTGAGTACCATTCATCCACAGGGGAGAGAGATGGGATTACAAGCGGGTGCTAATGTGGTGATGC
>CASEVP010000077.1 GCA_949291345.1 uncultured Ruminococcus sp. | reverse complement strand
TCATAACAATTCCTGGCAGTTATTCTGTTAGGAACGCACATACTATTACTCCGTACACCAAGCAGTAAAATGCAATGAACAATAGTGCTATCAAAACATTGAATCCCGCATTTCTCGGTCAACAGTTTCCATCATCAATGCTGCTGCTGCCTGTTGTTCTTGCATTTCTTTTTCATCAGTTAATGCTTGTTGCAAAGCCGTCTGTCCTGCAGCTTGCCTGACAGCAAGTTTTAAATCACTGATGTTTTTAATCAATTCCCGAGATAAAACAAGATTCTGTTGCAACAATTCTTTTTCCGTATGTTCATTTCCATTGGTAGCTTCTGCAACAACGGCATCTGCCACAGCTACATCAGCTTCTGCCTGTGCTTCCAATGCCTCACTTTCCGCCGTTGCATAAGCGATAAATTGGTCTGCAACATTTTGTAAAACTTGCTTTTTTTGTTGCATATAAGTGAAGTTTATCGGTGATATACCATATTTCTGCCAGATAGCTCTTTTTTGATCCTCAGACAACTCGTTTACCAACGCTTCTGCTGCTTGATCCCAGCTGTTTTTCATCTCATTTCCGACATTTCTCATTACATCCAAAAGGTCTCTATTTCTATCTCCTGCACCGACAAGGTCAGCGACAGTAAATGTCATACCTCCGGCAGAATATTGTTTAGTGGTAAAGATTTCTTCAATTTTCCGGATATTAGTAATTTGCTTGTTTACCCGATTGGTAACACTTTTAATCTCATCACGGAAATCGAGATCTCCATCCCAAGATATGTTATCCAAATCCCAACTTTTGGCCTGTTCCAAATAAAACTGAAACTGCTGATAACCTTGCTCAATCTGTTTTAACGTATTCATTACCATGTCGTAGGATGAATATAATGAATCAATTGCTGTAAGCCAGTTTGATGCATCGAAAACTGGAGTACCAATGGAAAAAGAAAATGCCACCATATTTAGTGAAATAAATAAAGCAATTATGAACTTTGAAATTTTTTTCATGATTTTTCTCCTTTCAATAAATGTGAATAGGTAATACCCTTTGCATCCAAAATAACCTTTGACATATCAACTCCGGTATTACGTCCATATTTTTTTTCAATCTCATCCAATATTTTGTGATCTTTTGTGCTGTTGGTCAGTAACGCAAGCTGCAACGCATCCAAATCAAGCTGAAAAAGCCGAGTCCCAATAGCGGATTTATAGAAATAATCCCGTTTCTTCCGAGCTCGGGCAGGATCTGCCAATAATGCTATTTCCGAATCTTCCAATCCAAACATTTTATAGGCTTTTTTCATCATAGAGGTATTGGCCTGTTCATCAGGAAGATACACTTTGGAGGCGCATTGTGAAATAATTGTAGAGGCAATAGGAGACTGAGCGGCATCTTCAAGCTCTTGGGTAGCAAAAACAACAAAGACGTTAAGTTTACGCAGAGTTTTAAGCCATTCTGAGATCTTTCTGGCAAAAACAGGATTTTTAAGGAAGACCCATGCTTCATCGAGAATAAGCAAAGTTGGTTTTCCGGTAAATGTTTTTTCGCAACGTCGGAACAGATACATTAATGCAGGCGTTACTGCCGCACTTCCCATTTCCATGAGGGTTCCCATTTCAAACATCGTCCAAAAAGAAATGGACAAATCATCTGTTACCTGATCAAAAAGACTACCGTACATACCACTGATAAGGTAAGGAGCCAACCCGTTTCGTACATCTTCTTGTCCGGTTTCCGGATCTTGGTAATCACAATACGTCCAGAATGTGGTAATGTTCCGAGAACTTCTGTCTTTTTCTGATAAAATTACAATGGCTTCATTGATTGCTTTTCTCATCAGAGCTGTTACCGTAATTTTTTGCTCCTCCAAAAGACATTCGATGAATTCCGCTGCCCAGCGCCTGTCAACATCTGTATCAAGATCCGCCAGCGGCTGGAATGAAATACTGTCTTTCCCCGGCTCAATGTATGATCCGCCCACGCTGACAGTCAGGTTCCGGGCAGAAAGTCCCTTGTCAAAGATAATGACCTGGGCATTTTTATATTTGAGCCACTGTATTTCCAGCAACGCCAGCAGCGTGGATTTACCTGCCCCGGTGGGGCCTGAAATCCAGTGATGCCCCACATCACCATGATTAAGGTTGTAAAAAAATGGAATACCGGAACGAGTTGAACACACTACATGAGGGGCACCGCAGCCTGAAATCTGTTCCAGGTATTTATTTTTCCGCAATCCTTGCCAAACAGAACTTATGGGAATTACATGGCTCATTTGTGTCGTTGACACAAATAAAGACCGTGTATTTGCGTACACATTGCCCGGCTGCATAGATAACCATGCTTGGAGAGCATTATGTGTCTCTTCTTTACAGGAAAAACCACAAGCTCCTATAACACCTGCTATATACTTTGCTTTCTCTTCTGCCCTTTGGTAGTCAGTATCCCATACCTGTACAGTGGATATATAATCGCCAAAACCGCAGACATTCATGGTTACTTCT
>CASEVP010000076.1 GCA_949291345.1 uncultured Ruminococcus sp. | reverse complement strand
AGAGGAAACCGGTGAACTTGATGATCTTAAGATACCAAGCGAAGGAACGGTTCGCAAAGTAATGAAACAAATTTAGCTAATTCATAAGCCGAAACGAAAACCAAATGGAATCAACAAAGCGGACCGTGAAGCCTGGAAATCAGATGACCTTTTGAAACGTGATTTTTCAGCGGATGCACCGCTAAAAAAGTGCGTGACAGATATCACTGAAATCAAAGCAAAGGACGGAAAGCTGTATGTTTCTGCAATTTTTGACTGCTATGACCTGATGTCGAATGGTCTTGCCATGGCAGATCATATGCGTGCTGAACTGTGCTGTGAAACACTAAAAAATGTGAGTTTGCGGTTTCCTGAAATTCGTGGAGCTATTCTCCATTCCGATCGTGGCAGTCAATATACCCGTGCTGCATATAGGGCTGCCATTCAAAAATACGACATTGTCCAGAGTATGAACAGTGCTAGCGGAAAATGCCATGATAACGAGCGATGTGAAAGCATCTGGGCAAGAATGAAAGAGGACTGTTTTATCATCGTGGCAGAAGAATAGATGACTATACAGTTCAAGAATTGAAAGCCATGGTTTGGCGATATTTTATGAGTTATTGGAGCAATTGAAGAATCTGCTCCGCGATCAGGGGTATCCCACCAACTATAAAACGGCAGAGATTCTATGCCGCACTATCAGATGCTGCTTAACTTCAAAATCTTTACCGAAAATATGTCAAGTAATATTGACAATTTTATTTCAAATAATATGGAACGCCCAAAATCTTTGATTCTATTACGTTTTAGCGGTTTTCGACCTGACGATTTCTTTTGATTATATCCTTTTTCATTTATAAAGTTTTTGTGAGGTTTAGTTCCCTTCGGACATTACAAGTAAAATTATTGGCAGTCTGTTTGCTCAGACCTCGGTATCTGGTTTTACGATACCGAAAAATGTTTTTCACCACTGCGAAGACATGTTCAACTTTGCAGCGGATAGATGATTTTTGACGTTCTCTTTGTCTTAGTAGCATATTGACTGCTTTTGGATAGTTTTTTGATGAATGATGGACGACGATTAACGATGTACTGGATGCTCTTTCCGGATTTGTTTTTTGACAGCATCAGGGTGTTTCTTTTCTCCGATGTAGCGCTGTCACTATATCCATGTTCTTCCTCACCATGCAGTAATTCGTTCATTACTGTGACATCGTGATCATTTGCAGCAGTTGTTTTAACAGTATGGATAAGACCATTTTCTTCATCAATGCCAATATGCGCCTTGTATTCGAAATGCCACGTATTGCCTTTTTTGCAGAATGACCTTGCATTTTTTTGAAATTTAGGTATAATATATATAGTACTATTTGAATGGCATCAGATCTAAGAATATAACTTAACATAATATTGACTCAATTTTTGACTCAATGAAAAATTGCTAGTAGTTGTATTTTTTTAGGAAGTAGTTCTACAATAATTTTTTGTAACAGCCAACAAATAGCAACAAAAATGATTCTTCCCATATTATATTGTTAAATAATTATAAATCAATTCTTTTTTAAACCTTTTGATCAATTTTTAATTGTCAATCCTATGGAGCATATCAAAAGGTGTCATTACCGTATGGTTGAATAGTCTAAGCATAGCAACTGTACTTTGGGTTTGGGAAATATCCATTCTTTATACGGTTATACGGTGTTTATAAAAATCTTTACTAATTTTTATTTTCACAATTAGAAGCTAGGCTTTTCCATTACCCATTCATGCTGTTTGGTAACAAGATTGCAGCAGTGACGGCAGTTAGACCTGTATAAAATGAATAATTGGATGATAGTCTAAACTTTTGGTACTGTTATATAACGGACATAAAACGTTATTTTACTTACTACTTTAAGCATAAATAGGGATAAAGTACAGCTGGTTTGATGTGCGTTGCTGGGTAATTACATTGTAACAGGAGAATACTATGAAAAAATGGAAAATTCACCAACCTTTGATAGAATCTATAAAAAAAATGCGGTCTCAAAGTGATTTAACAGAATTATGTGCATCTGTTTTAATATCACGTGGAATACATGATATTTATCAAGCATCGGAATTTTTAAAATGTGATGGCCTTTCAAATCCTTTTTTAATGGCTGATATGCAAGAAGCGGTTGAAAAAATTAATATGGCATTGGATAATGGCACAAAAATATGTGTTTACGGAGATTATGACTGTGATGGTGTAACTGCAACTGCGATGCTATATACTTATTTGCTTGAAATGGGCGGAAATGTGGTGTATCGTATTCCGGAAAGAGAGGAAGGATATGGCTTAAACCGCAATGCTATTCGACAATTGTATGATGATGGTGTGGAAATGATTATTACTGTCGATAATGGCATTACCGCAATTGATGAAGCTGCGTATGCTGCTTCCTTAGGAATGATATTGATTATTACTGACCATCATCAACCGTTGGAATCTTTACCAAATGCAGCTGCAATTATCGATCCACATCGAAGAGATGATGCTTCTCCATATCGGAATTTGTGCGGTGCAGGGGTTGCGCTAAAACTTATTGCTGCACTGAACGATGGAGATACCAATATGGCATTAGAACAATTTGGTGATCTTGCAGCAATCGCTACGATAGCTGATGTGGTAGACTTGACTAATGAAAATCGTTACCTTGTTGAACAGGGATTGCGGTTATTAAAAAATACTGAACGTCCCGGTTTATTAGCACTAATGGATAAATGTGGGATTGCAGATAAACCACTGACTTCAACAGCAATTGCATTTCGTATTGCACCGAGAATCAATGCATCCGGTAGAATGGGATCACCTATGACGGCACTTCAACTTTTGTTAAGTGAAGATATTGATGAAGCTGAAGATTTGACAGAACAATTGGAACAGTATAATAATGCTCGAAAAAGGGAAGAAGAAGTAATATTCCAAGATATTATGGAACAGATACAAGCAAAAAGATCCTTGTTGCAAGAGCGTGTACTTATTTTTGCGGGAGAAGGCTGGCATCATGGCGTTATCGGTATTGTGGCATCCAAAATACAGGAGCGTTTTGGAAAACCAGTCATTTTGATTACCCAAGAAGGAAGTCATGCTCGTGGTTCAATGCGTTCATTTGGTTCTTTTTCAGCATTTTCTTGTTTACACTCTTGTAGTACTTGTTTGACAAATTATGGAGGACATCCAAAAGCAGGGGGATTTTCCTTGGACTCTTCTCAAATTTCACAATTTCGTATTGCAGTGCAGCAGTTTGCAAAAGAATACTTTCCTGACATGCCGGTTTACACAATTGAAGTGGATCGTTTGCTCATGCCGCAAGATATTACAGTTGAAAACATCGGTTCTCTTGCTCTACTGGCTCCGTTTGGAGAAGGAAATCCAGAACCAGTGTTTTTGATTCATCAAGCAAAATTGAGGAAAATTTATGCATTATCCAATGGTTTGCATACTAAATTACGAGTAATATATGGTACAAAAGAAGTGGAAATGCTGCTATTTCATGTTAAACCGGAAGATGTTGGACTTATCGAAGGAGAGCTATGCGATTTTTTGGTTACTACAGAAGTGACAACGTATCAACATAATTTACAGCTGACGTTATTAGTCAAAGATTATCGTAAAAGCGGTATTAAACAAGCAGCATTTTTTTCTGCAATGCAAACATATGAAAAATATTGTCGAAAAGAGCCGCTGCCTTCTTCATATTTAACAGCAATTATACCCAGTCGTGAAGAATGCGTTGCTGTGTATCAGCATATCTCATCTAACGGAAATACATATGATGCCTTATATTATTCAGTACAAAATTTTCCGAAAATGAATTACTGTAAAATGCGATTAATATTAGACATTTTTTCTGAGCTTGGATTAGTCCAGCAAAATGACTGGAAACAACAGGCGAGTCGAATAGTTGTTTCGAAAAAAGTGGACTTGCAGTCATCTGTATTATTACAGGAATTACAAAAAAAGGAGTGAAAGAATGTATGATACATGGGGAAAAAAAGGAAGAATTGAATGAGACAGTACCAATCATAAAGGAGAAACCAGAAATATATCAGCATGAAATTACAATTGCAGATCTTGCAAAAAAAATACTGGCGACGGATAAACAATATGATTTGAGTAAAATCTTATCTGCATATCAATTTGCAGAAAAAGCCCATTCAAATCAGACACGTTCTTCTGGGGAACCATATATTAACCACCCACTCGCAGTTGCTGATATTTTATTGGATCTTGGAATGGATACGGATACAATCTGTGTAGGCTTGCTGCATGATGTGGTTGAAGATACTGAATTTTCATTAGATGATATTAGAAAAAAATTCGGGCAGGATGTAGCGGTTCTGGTCGATGGTGTTACTAAATTAAACCGTATTCCGATTTTTGATAAGGAGCAACAGCAGGCAGAAAATGTTCGAAAAATTCTGCTGGCAATGTCTCATGATATTCGTGTTATGATCATCAAATTGGCTGACCGTATTCATAATATGAGAACATTAAAATATTTGCCTCCTGAAAAACAACGTCGAATCGCTCTGGAAACCATGAATGTTTACGCCCCCATTGCACATCGTCTTGGAATTCGTACGGTAAAGGATGAATTAGAAGATCTTGCTTTTTATTATCTGGATTCATATGCCTATTCTGAAATTGAACATATAATGGAAATCAAAAAAGATGAGCGGGAAGAGTTTATTGAATCCATTAAAACTAAAATTCGAAATCGACTTGCTGAAGAACATTTTGCAAAAGAACCTATCATTGAGGGACGCGTTAAAAGTATTTATGGTATCTACAAAAAAGTATATGTCAATCATAAAAGCATTGATGAAATCTATGATAAATATGCTGTCCGTGTTATTGTTTCTACAGTAGCAGAATGCTATATGGTATTGGGCATTGTGCACGATATGTTCCGCCCACTGCCTAATCGATTTAAGGATTATATATCCACACCAAAATCAAACATGTACCAGTCTTTGCATACAACGGTGTTGGGACGAGAGAGCATTCCTTTTGAAATCCAAATAAGAACATGGGATATGCATGTATCTGCTGAGTATGGTATCGCAGCGCATTGGAAGTACAAAGAGGGTATTCAAGGGAAAGATCGCATGGAAGAACGTCTTGCATGGGTTCGAAAGGTGATTGAGGCACAGCAAACATCGGATGATGTTGAGGAAATTGTGCGCGCAATAAAAAATGATCTTTCCCCTGAGGATATCGTAGTGATGACACCGAGAGGAGATTCCATTTCGCTGCCTGTTGGATCAACAGTTATCGATTTTGCATATCGAATTCATACAGAAATCGGCCATAAAACGATTGGTGGAAAAGTAGACGGAAAAATGGTTCCATTGGATTACCAGCTGCAAACAGGGCAGATTTGTGAAGTTTTGACCAGTCGAGATCCCAATAAAGGCCCAAATCGTGCTTGGCTTGGGATTGTAAAGACCAATGAAGCAAAGTCAAAAATTCGTTCCTGGTTTAAGAAAGAGTGTCGTGAAGAAAATATTGCAACTGGAAAAGCAAATCTGGAGCAAGAATTTAAGCGCTGTCATATACATTTGCCAGAAGAAGAGTGGGAATCATTTTTGGCTGATGATTTAAAACGGCATAATTGTGAAACGTTGGATGATTTTTATGCATCTATTGGTTATGGTGGGGTTACCTTGTCCAAGATTATGCCGCGATTGAAAGATGTTTATGAAAAGAAATATGGAATGGTAGAAGTAAATGAAAATCCAGTTGCGCCGGTTATCACACCTGAAAAAGCTACTGGAAAAGACTGTATCATTCTTGATAAAATTGATAATTGTGTTTTTAAATTTGCTCAATGTTGCAATCCACTTCCAGGAGATGAAATTGTAGGATTTGTTACAAGAGGACACGGCATCTCGGTGCATACAATAAACTGTGTCAACTATCAGGCTGCTTTAAAAAGAAATATATCCGAAGAAATGGCAAGATGGCTTCCAGTGCAGTGGACGAATACTACATCTACGTTGATTCCTACA